>CAZLOL010000131.1:0-10863 GCA_964561045.1 uncultured Ignavibacteriaceae bacterium
GCTGTATTTTCAAATAATGTAATTTCTCTTTATGGAAGTTCATTCCCTTCTGATAAAAGGGTTATAGGAATAAATGAAACTTCAGGTTCTTCAGGAAATATGCAGTACTACTATAATTCAATAAATATATACGGAACAAGTTCTGCATCTAACAATACATACGCATTCACAAGATCAAGCTTTTCTCAAACTCCTGTAACATTAAGGAACAATGTATTTTCAAATGTAAGAGAAGCTGCAACAGGATTCAATATAGCATTATCAAATGAAGTTACGGGTGCAAATACTGCGAACGGATGGAATGCAGCGGCTTCTAACTATAATGCACTATACACTTTAAACAGTGCTACTGCAACCAAATGGGGAGCTTCAAATTATGATCTTTCAGGCTTCCAGTTAGCTTCCGGATGCGATGGATATTCATTATTCGGAGATCCAGCTTTTACATCCAGCACGAATTTACTTCCGGACGGATCCAATGTTAACAGCTGGATAGAAAAAGGAAACGGAATAGCGATCAGTACTATAGGCTCGGATATTCTCGGAACACCGAGAAGCACATCTATAATTGACGGAGGAACTGATATAGGCGCTTATGAATTCTCTGCATCTGTTCAGCCTCCTGTTTACAATAACGCTACCGCATCAACAGGTATATATAGATTTATTCACAAGCTCGATACCATGGCAACAATTAATGTTACCGCATTAGGAACACTTGCAGACATAAACGTACAGTATTATTCAGGCGAGAATCCTCCTATTCTGGATTTAGAACCGGAAGTTACAAATGGTTACGGAAACGTTTACTGGGATATCCATCCGACAGATAACAGCAATTCAGGATATACTTATGATGTGACTTTACATTATTCACCGGCTTTGCTCGGATCCATTTCAGGTGAAAATAATATAAAGGTAGCAAAGAATACAAATGGTGATTCAGTTTATATTCCTTTCATTGTAGAGGGAACCGGATCTGGTCAGTATATTCTTGATACGGCAACAAACAATATCACTGTTTATGGACTGACTGGATTCTCAAGATTCATTTTAACTGATGCCGATATTCCGTTACCGGTTGAACTTGCATCATTTACTGCAGATTTAAACAAAAGAGATGTAAAGCTGAACTGGTCAACTTCGACTGAAACGAACAATGCAGGGTTTGATGTTGAAAGAAAATCAACTGCCGGTGAGTGGACAAAAGTTGCTAATGTCAGCGGCGGCGGTACTACAAATACACTAAAGAACTATACTTATACCGACAAGAACTTAGCTGCCGGAATTTATGAATTCAGATTAAAGCAGATAGACTTCAACGGTCAGTTCACTTACTTTAATTTAAGCAATGAAGTGAATGTAGGATTACCGACAAAGTTCGAATTGTCTCAGAACTATCCTAATCCTTTCAATCCATCAACCAAGATCAATTATGATCTTCCGGTGGACGGAAAAGTAAGTATTATATTATATGACATTACAGGAAAGGAAGTAGCCAAGCTTGTTAATGAAGTGAAGACAGCAGGATATTACACTGTATCTTTCAATGCTTCAAATCTTGCAAGCGGCATGTACTTCTACAGAATCAATGCTGAAGGAAACGGAAAGAACTTTGTTGATACAAAGAAAATGATGCTCGTAAAGTAACCGAAAAAGCAAAGCTGTTTGATAGCTTACTCAGAATGTAAGTAAAATGTCATTAGCTTAGTTGATATTAATAAGTGACCAAAGCCGGGAAGTATTAAACTTCCCGGTTTTTTTTTAACAGAAAATTAAAATTATACTTATACTTTTTGGGTATGGATTTTATAAAGAAATAACGATTTCAATCGTTTTCCGGTATATTGTAAAGGGAAGCATTCAATACCATGGGTATGAATCAGCAATCCTTTCTTTGAAACAAGTATTCAGGTTTGATAATTTACAGTCAAACAATTTATTAATTTCTTATTTAATTACAAAATGAAAGCTAATTTAAAATTTCACACCCTGATATTTTTGATGTGCGTTTTGTTTCAGAATTCATATTCTCAACAGAACACAAACGGCTGGTTCTGGATTAACAGTCAGCCTCAAAGCAATGACCTTAACTGGGTCAAAATCATTGATGCCACAAATATTTATGCTGTAGGCGCCAGCGGAACATTCATGAAGACTTCTGACGGCGGTGATACCTGGCTCATTAACTCACAGGCAGGAGTTTCAGATCCTTCTTTCGGATCCGGTGCAACTTATATTCTCAACACAGCATGGTTCTTTAATGCAAATACAGGTCTTGTAGCAGGTCAATCTTCCAGCGGCGACGGCGGTTTTATCAGAAGAACAACAAATGCAGGTCAGACATTTGAAGATATCCCGCTTGGATTAAGCTCCGGAATATCCTCTGTAAGAGATATGTATTTTATTAATTCCGCAACCGGCTACCTTTGCGGAAATTCTACGGTACAGGCTATGATGACTACAGATGCCGGTTTATCATGGACACAGTACAATAATCTTCCTTCGCCGTCTGTTACATACAATTCACTTTATGCAATTGATGCTAATAATATTTATCTGGGAGAATCAAGCGGAAGGAAAATGGTGAGAACCACTGATGCAGGCGCGACATGGACTGAAGATGTTTTACCCGGGACCATAAGCATAGATTTCAGGGACATCATATTTCAGAATCTGAATACCGGATATGTCGGAGGGAATTCAAATTATTTCGCATACACTACAAATGGAGGTACCAGCTGGACACAAGCTGTATCACCCACGACTCAGCAGGGAATGAATGATCTTCATATTATCGGATCAACCGTATACGCCCTGGGTTCTTATACAGATTATTATACAACAACTAATTTCGGAGTTACTTGGAATGCCGTTACTTTTAATGATCCGTCAAATGCGGATCAGCCGAATCTCTCAACTGTCAATGCATTCGATTTTAACGGGTCAGACGTTGTTGTTGTCGGCTATTACGGAAAAGTCAATATAAGCAATGACAACGGTTCCAACTGGAGAAATAAAAATTATTCCGTTGGAAACTGCTCTTATACTTTCTCATCTGTTTTTGCATTACCGGGAACAGGACAGGTATGGGCTGCGTCTAATGGCGGCGGACTGATCTTATATTCCACAAATCAAGGGACTAACTGGACTAAATCCTTTACCGGTGCTCCAAATGCTTTTTATGATGTTCAAATGAAAAATTCTTCTACCGGCTTTGCAACAGGAGGTAATTATTTCGCAGGTACGGGTTATTGTTATAAAACAACTAACAGCGGTATTAACTGGAGCTCTCTGTCAATTCCTACACCCAATATGCAATTGAATTCCGCAAGCTTTGTTGATGTAAATACAGGCTGGATAGTCGGAGGTCTTCCATTCTTATCGGGCAGTATAATTTCAAAAACTACCAACGGGGGTCTTACATGGACAAACCAGACCACAACTCCGGCAAGTTTATCTGCGCACATCTCAATTGGAATGGCTAATGCCAGTACAGGTTATTTAGTTACTTTCAACAGCGATATTTTTAAAACCACAAATGGCGGAACAAACTGGAATTCGCTAACCGGCTACCCTGCACTTGGATGGCAGGCTGTTAATATATTTTCGCCTTCTACAGCTTTTTTTGCTGAGTTTGGTCAGACAATTCTTAAAACATTTGACGGAGGTCTCACATGGAGCACCGTTACTACGCCGTCAGCATTAGCAAGTATCTTCTCAATGGACTGGACAGATATTAATAACGGTGTGGTTGTCGGGACTCAGGGTTACACTGCAAAAACTACTGACGGAGGCATTACATGGACGGAAAGAAATCCAGGCTCATCCACCATAACCGGAGTTTCAATGGTAAGTAAAGATACTGTTTATGCAGTTTGCGACAGAAATGTAAACGGAGCAATATTCAGGTTGTATGAAAACCTGACTTCAGTTTCTGTTAATTTGACAGCCGGAATTCAGGGATTCTGGAACGGCACAACGCAGGTAAGCGACACCGTAAAATGTCATTTAAGAAATTCAACTTCTCCGTATTCTGAAGTAGCTGTAATAAGCTCTGTACTTGATAATTCCGGATTCAGTTCTTTTATTTTTAATACCGTACCTGCAGGCTCTTATTACATTGAGATAACTCACAGGAATTCACTTGAGACCTGGAGCGCTTCCCCGCAGGCAGTTGTACCCGGAGGCACATATAATTACAATTTCACTTCTGCTGCTTCACAGGCATACGGAAATAATCTTATCTTAACTTCAGGTAAATACTGTGACTACAGCGGTGATGTAAATCAGGACGGTTTTATTAATCTGGCAGATGTGCTGCTGATATTCAATGCTTCTTCAGTATTTTCAACAGGATACATTGTTACTGATGTGAATGGTGACAGTATAGCGGATCTGACTGACATTACTTATGCGTATAATAACTCAACTAATTTTGTACAAAAGTCAACTCCATAACAGTTGGAAGACTGCGGAAGTTATTTCAGAGAATTAGATAATATGAATATGTAACTGAATTTGAGTGAAGTCATTTAAAAAAATCCCGGGGGCTGTCTAAAAAAGCAGGCGCTGCTCAATGAGAAGCCCAGGCTTTGCATGGAATTTTTATCCTTATTCAGATTTCTAAAGTCTGGACTTTGGAAAGAAAAGCCTTTTATACAACCTCCGGGAAGTGACTTTTAAAGATATTCGTTGATATTTTAATGCTAGCTATTTTTAGATAAGTATAACTGTTAAATATAGTTTAACTGCTGACATCCGGATAATCTGGGTATTTTCTGCAAAACCTTTCTTTGCAACAATATTTCAAAATTTATATTTTAATTATCATTTAAATTTTAAAAACACTCAAAATGAAATTTATTTTAAAATTTTATACCGTATTAATTTTAATAAGTATTATTTTCCAGAATTCATATTCGCAGCAGAATGTGAACGGATGGTACTGGATCAACAGTCAGCCGCAAAGCAATAACATTAACTGGATAAGAATACTGGATGCCACACATATTTATGCTGTAGGCAATAGCGGGACATTCATGAAATCTTCAGATGGCGGAGACTCATGGATAATAAATACTCAGGCAGGAATTACTGAAACTTTATTTGGATCCTTAGGCACAAACAATGTTAATACTGCATGGTTCTTCGATGTAAACACAGGTATAGTCGCAGGACAATCTTCCAGCGGAGACGGAGGAAAGATCAAAAGAACCACAGACGGAGGAAATACTTTTAATGAGATTGATCTTGGATTAGGATCAGGTTTATCAAGGGTATCAGAAATGTACTTTATTAATTCTACTACGGGTTTTCTATGCGGTACTTCGACAGTACAGGCGATGGTAACTACAGATGCGGGGTTAAGCTGGACACAGTATAATAATCTGCCTACACCTACAGTTACTTACAATTCAGTTTTTGCGACAGACGCCAATCATATTTATCTTGGCGAATCAAGCGGAAGAAAAATGGTCAGAACCACAGACGGCGGCGCAAGCTGGACAGAAGATATACTTCCCGGAACGATTAGTAATGATTTTCTGGATATTAAATTCCAGAATTCTAATACCGGATATGTGGGGGGAAGTTCAGGTTACTTTGCTTATACCACTGACGCAGGTGTTACATGGACTCAGGCAATTTATCCAAATACAAATAACGGAATTACAAGCTTAAAAATAGTTGGTTCAAGAGTATATGCTTTAAGTTCTTATTATTCATATTATTCCACAACTAATTCAGGAGTGACCTGGGACTCAGTAAATTTCACTGATCCTTCAAATATAGATCAGCCATATCCATTTATTGTTTCTACTTTTGACTTTAACGGAAATGATGTAATAATATCGGGATATAACGGTAAAATAAATATCAGCAATGACAACGGAGCATCATGGAGAAATAAAAATTATTCCGTCGGAAATACTGAGTATGATTATTATTCAATCCATGCTTTGAACGGGACTCAAAAAGTCTGGACAGGAGCTAATGGCGGATTGATAATGTATTCTTCCAACCGGGGAGCAAACTGGCTAATGCAGCCTACAACAGCTACGCAATCCTTTTATGAAATTGAAATGAAGAATTCAAATACAGGATATGCCGTCGGCGGAAATGCATTTTCAGGAATAGGTTATTGTTATAAAACTACCAACAGCGGAACTGTCTGGTCATCGTTAAATATTCCTACACCTAATTTTCAAATAAATACTGTTTCCTTTACTGACGAAAATACAGGTTGGATTGTCGGAGGCCTTCCATTCAACAGCGGAAGTGTAATTTCAAAAACAACAAACGGCGGACTCAACTGGGTTAATCAAACGACCACTCCTGTTTATAATTCTTTGTATGTTACAGTGGAAATGGCAAATGCAAATACGGGTTATGTAACAGGCGGGAATTTAATATGGAGAACTACAAACGGAGGTACCAATTGGAATGTGCTTTCAAGCGCTCCTCTTGACAGTTATCAGGGAGTAAAAGTATTTTCACCGCATACTGCTTTTTTCGCAAATTTCGGTCAGACTATTATCAAGACATTTGACGGAGGCGTTACCTGGACATCGGTTTCAACTCCTTCGGCACAGGCTAATATATTTGCAATGGACTGGGCAGATATTTATAACGGAATTATTACAGGAACCGCAGGATATACTGCCAAAACAACTGACGGCGGAATTACCTGGACAGAAAGAAACCCCGGATCATCAACTTTACCTTCTGTATCTATGATCGGTAAAGATACCGTTTTTACATCCTGTGACAGAAATATTCATGGCGCATTATTCAGATTAATTGATAACATTCCAACAGTTACATTCAATACAACAGTAGGCATTCAGGGATTCTGGGACGGGACAACTCAGGTAAGGGATACAGTAAAATGTCATTTAAGAAATTCAACATCACCTTATGCAGAAGTTGAAGTTTCTTCAGCATATCTGGATAACTCAGGATTCTCAACTTTCTCATTCAATACGGCAATATCCGGTTCATATTATCTCGAAATCACACACAGGAATTCGCTTGAAACCTGGAGTGCGCAGCCGCAGACAGTTGTTCCGGGAGGCACATATACATATAATTTTACAACAGCGGCTAATAAAGCATTCGGAAATAACATGATCTTAAAGTCAGGAAGATACTGTGACTACAGCGGAGATGTAAATCAGGACGGTTTTATTAATCTTACTGATGTATTATTAATATTCAATGCTTCTTCAGTTTTCTCTACCGGATATATTGTTACTGACGTAAACGGGGATAATATTGCAGACCTTACTGATATTACAATTGCCTATAACAACTCACAATTATTTGTTCAAAAGATAACTCCTTAAAAAAACTAAAGATTGTTTTTGGGTGGGGTCATTTGTCATACTCAAAGGGAAATTCAAACTTCCCTTTGAGAAATGACCTTTTTTTAAGCTTCGTAAGAGAATATTTTTTAATCATAAATCACTCCGATAATTATAAAGGAGAATGTGATTAACATTATTTAAGAACATCCATTTCTTATATATTTGTATACCCGGGCATTAAAATATTTTTGTTTAATAACGCATTGTGTAACTTCAGTTTTTCATTAAAATCATATTTTCCCTTAACTGCATTTACAAAATCAAATCATCTGAAATACCAGCCCATATTGTAATTCCATTGTTATCCAAAACATTTCGGAAATCCGTTTTTTACTTATTGATAATATTGATAAACTGAAAAAAGCTTCAGAGAATGATAGAAAAAGTTCTTCAAAAGTTTAAAACTGCAACTATTTTAAAAGACCATTTAAATAAAGTGGGTACTTTTTCAAAAACCTTTCTTTGTAAAAAGTTTGCATATTAATTAATTTGCATAACACAAATTTTTAAAATCAAAATCAATAATCAAAATGAAAATCAATTTAAAAATTTCCACCCTGATATTTTTAATATGTTTTCTTTTTCAGAATTCATATTCGCAACAGAATCAAAACGGCTGGTACTGGATAGACGGTCAGCCTCAAAGTCAGACACTTAACTGGACAAGAATAATTGATGCAACTCATTATTATGCAGTAGGTGATCAGGGAGTATTTATGAAATCTTCTGACGGTGGTGACAGCTGGCAAATCAATTCGCAGGCAGGTGTAACAGATCCCTCTTTCGGATCAGGCGCTACTTTACGTCTTAATACCGCCTGGTTTTTCAATGCAAACACAGGTTATGTTGGCGGTCAGTCAGTCAGCGGCGACGGCGGATATATAAGAAGAACCGTTGACGGCGGAAATACATTTTCGGATATTAATCTCGGGGTTCCTTCCGGCTTGTGCCGTGTAACTGATTTATATTTTATTAATTCATATACAGGTTTTCTTAGCGGGAATAATGCAGTAAAAGCTATGAAAACAACAGATGGCGGCTTCTCCTGGAATTTACTTCCAAACCTTCCGGGCTCTTCTTATGACTATAATTGTGTCTATGCAACAGATGCAAATAATATTATGCTTGGTACTGCATCAGCGGGAGTTCAGAGAAAAATTGTAAGAACTACTAACGGAGGCACATCATGGACTGAAATTGATCTTCCCGGTTCTACCATTGTTGATATAAAAGACATAGTATTTCAGAATGCAAATACAGGTTTTGTTTCCGGAAATTCTGTGAGCGGAAATGCTGCCTATATCGCGTATACTACTAATGGCGGCGCAAACTGGATTCAGACAATATTTCCAAATCCAAACAGAGGTATCAGCACTTTACAGATGATAGGATCAACTGTCTATGCCGGTGCTTCAGATTACAGCTATTATTACAGTTCGAATCTTGGTGTTAACTGGGATTCAGTGAGCTTTAATGATTATTCAAACCCTTATCAGCCATTTATATTTATTATAAATTCGTTCCATATTAACGGAAGTGATGTTATTGTCGTAGGTAATAACGGTAAAATAAATGTAAGTAATGACGGAGGAGCATCTTGGAGAAATAAAAATTATTCTGTATTGAACGCATCGGTTCCTTTCTCAACAATATTTGCACTCCCCGGAACTACAAAGGTCTGGGCGGGAGCAAACGGAGGAGGATATATTCTTTATTCTTCCAATGCAGGAACAAACTGGACAATTCAGACTACCGGCGCTCCTAATGCCATTTATGATATTGATATGGAAAATGCAAATACAGGTTATGCTACAGGCGGAAACGCATTCAGCGGAACCGGTTATTGTTATAAGACAACAAACGGCGGCGTTAACTGGAATGCATTAACAATTCCTACACCAACATATCAGATGAATACGGCTGATTTTATTGACGTAAATACAGGATGGATAGTTGGAGGTCTTCCATTTGCAAGCGGAAGCGTGATTTCAAAAACTACTGACGGAGGTTTGAGCTGGACAAATCAGGTAACTTCTAACAGTTATCCATCAGCTTTCGGTCAGGTTGCAATGGCAGATGCAAATACCGGGTTTATTACAAGCGGAGCAAATGCATGGAAGACTACAAACGGAGGGAATAACTGGAATGTACTTACAATTACTCCTTCAGCAAGTTTTAACAAGATTCAGGTATTCTCCGCAAATAATGTTTACTTTGGCGGAGATAACAAAGTAGTGAAAACAACTGATGGCGGCACAAGCTTCAGCTTTGTGACTGTTCCGTCAGCTCTGACATCCTGCTTTGATATGGACTGGACAAATATGAACAACGGAACATTTGTAGGAACGCAGGGATATTCTGCCAAGACAAGTGACGGCGGAATTACGTGGAAAGAAAGAAATACCGGGTCTTCTACACTCTGGGGTGTTTCAATGCCGAGTAATGATACTGTCTATGCAGTCTGCGGCATAAATGTTTTCGATGCAATTTTCAGACTTATTGATGAACCGTCTACTACTACATTCAATCTTACAATCGGAATACAGGGATTCTGGAATGGTACTACACAGGTTTCAGATTATGTATTGTGCCATTTAAGAAGTTCAACTGCACCTTATGCCATAGTAGATAAAGCTTCTGCGCTTCTGGATAATTCAGGCAACGGATCATTCCAGTTTAATTTTGCTCCTTCAGGATCTTATTATCTGGAGCTCTCTCACAGGAATTCTCTTGAGACCTGGAGCGGACTCCCGCAAACGGTAGTGAGGGGAAATTCATATAACTATAATTTTACTTCTGCAGCTTCTCAGGCTTATGGAAATAATATGATATTAAAATCAGGAAAATACTGTATATACAGCGGTGATGTGAATCAGGACGGATATGTGAATCTGGCTGATGTTTTGCAAACATTTAATTCTTCTTCACAGTTTGAAACCGGGTATATTGTAACTGATGTCAATGGCGACAACATTGCAGATCTGAGCGATATTACAATTGCTTTTAATAATTCTCAGAATTTTGTTCAAAAAGTAACTCCTTAACTGATAACAGTTAATGTTAATAGTTAATAGTTTGTAGATTTATTATAACCACAGCTTTATAAAAACTAAAGATTGTTTTTGGGTGGGGTCATTTGTCATACTCAAAGGGATATTTAAACATCCCTTTGAGAAATGACCTTTTTTTTAGTTGGCAATAAATAGTTGAAAATTAAAATATCTTGTCTGAAAATTGATATACGAAAGTTGAAAGTTGATATAAGATAGTTGAAAGTAGTTACTTGATAGTTGAAAGCTGACAGTACAAATTAATAAACCTCAAACTAAAAATTTCACAATTCCTAATTATTAACTCGTAATTCCTAATTCGTAATTATTAACTCGTAATTCGTAATTCACAAACTGGCATAGCCAGAACCAAAAAAGTTTAAATGCTCGTTTTTTTTTAACCGCAGAGTTTCGCAGAGTAAGTGCAGAGTTTCAAGGAGTAAAGA
>CAZLOL010000132.1:0-1557 GCA_964561045.1 uncultured Ignavibacteriaceae bacterium
TGTTAAAAAATTTTCTTACCATTTTGAGTAGAATTTAACTTGTAAGTGATTAATTGAATCATACTTCCACCCCGAAATCTATCTTAAGCACTTCCTTCAATCCTTCTTCAAATGTTCTCGGTTCGTATTCCGGCATCAGACTTTTCAGATAAGCAATATCAGTCCTCTTTTCATACATGCCGTCAGGTTTTGTAGTGTCCCATTTAATTGGTTTGTCAAATTCAAAAACCTTTTCGGCTATTTCAATATATTCTTTTATTGAATGATCAAAACCGGTTCCGATGTTTACTATTTCCGGTTTGTCATAATTTTCCATCAGGTAAATGCATGCATCAGCGCAGTCATCCACATAAAGCGCTTCGCGTCTCGGCTTTCCGCTTCCCCAGAACACAAGTTCCGTACCGTCGCGCTGTGCATTTACAAATTTCTGAATCATTGCCGCGATGAAGTGGCTGTTAGTCAGATCATAATTATCATTTGGACCGTAAAGATTTGTCGGCATTGCTGCTATGGCGTTGATGCCGTATTGCTGTCTGTAAAGCTGGCATGCTATTATTCCCATTCCTTTTGCAACAGCATAACCTTTGTTTGTCTCTTCAAGAGGTCCGTGCATGAAACGGCTTTCATTAATCGGCTGCGGATTTTCTTTCGGATAAATACAAGTCGAGCCCGTGTATAATAATTTGGTTTCCGGCGAGATGTTCTTTAAAGCCTCTATGACATTTAAAATCATCAGTGCATTCTGATAAAGAAAATCCGCCTGTCTGGAATTATTAGCCAGTATTCCGCCGACAAGTCCTGCAACCATGTAAACATTTTCCGGGGACTCTTCTTTTAAAAACTTTTCAACATCTTCTTTTTTAAGAAGATCAAATCCGTCCTTTCTGGAAGGAGTCAATATATTTTCGAAGCCTTTTTTACGAAGCTGTCTTGTAATAGAACTCCCGAGCATTCCTGTAGAGCCGAATACGGCGATTTTGTTATGTGAGACGCTAGATGTGAGATGTGAGACGTTGGACATTTAATATTTTGTTTTTAAAATTAAATTTGAAAGTTTAGCAAATAATTTATTCACTAATTCATCAATATACATAATAATATTTGAATCCAGAAAATTTAATTGAAGAGAAATCTCTGGCTGAGTATCTAATTCAACCAATGAAGATCTTGATATTTCAAAAAATCGATTTTTCTCTTTCAAAGTTTTTCTGGAGCAGCCTTCAGCTATATTTGAACTTATCGAAACTGAACACCTTCTCATCTGATTTGAAATTCCAAAGATTTCATTCTTTGGAAAACCTTCAGTGATTTTGTAAATAATTTTAATCAATTCCAAACTGTGATTCCAAACATCTAATTTCTTATGGCTTAGGTTAAGCATAAAATCCTCCTTTTGTTAATAATCTTGTTAATAATCTTGTTAATTTACTTCTTTATTTAATAAATAAAAATCTATTCTTCATCTCAACGTCTCTCGTCTCAACGTCTCTCGTCTCAACGTCTCTCGTCTCAACGTCTCTCGTCTCAACGTCTCTCGTCTCAACGTCTCTCGTCTCA
>CAZLOL010000132.1:1657-10708 GCA_964561045.1 uncultured Ignavibacteriaceae bacterium
TATCACCATCACTTTCCTCTCCGTCATCTCCTCTATCGCATACTTCACTCCTTCTCTTGCATTGCCTGAATCTTTCAATCCTCCGTAAGGCATAGAGTCCATTCTGTATGTCGAGACGTTGTTTATTATCACACCTCCGGTTTCAATATTATTAAATGCATAAAAAGCATTTGTAATATTCTCTGTGAACACTCCAGCCTGCAGTCCGTAAAGCGAGTCATTCACATCCTCAACTGCTTTTTTAAAATCACTGAATTTCGAAAGTGTGATCAGCGGGGCAAATACCTCGCTGCAGTTCACGTTCATGTTTTTATTTGTGTTTATAAGTATAGTAGGCTCAAGTACAGCTTTGTTTCTTAAACCACCTGCTATGATCTTCGCCCCGCCCTCAAGCGCATCATTTATCCAGGATTCGATTTTTTTTGCATCTGCTTCAGTTATCATGGAAGCAACGTCCGTAACTTCATTGAAAGGATCGCCGGTATTTATTTTTTTTGTTTCTTCAAGTAATATACTTTCAAACTCATTATAAATTTTTTCATGAACAAATACCCTCTGAACCGAAATACAGCTTTGTCCTGCCTGTCCGAATCCTCCTAAAATTATTTTTGCCACAGCATTTTTAATATCTGCGCTTTCGTCTACTATGACTCCGGCATTTCCTCCAAGCTCAAGCGAGATCTTCTGCCTGTTTATCTTTCTTTTCAGATCCCAGCCAACAACCGAACTGCCCGTAAAACTGATCATCTTTATCCTGTCATCAGAAATAAAATTCTCAATCTCTTTTCCTGATGAGGTTACTACATTTACCGGACAGTAATCAAGATTTAATTCATCACAGCTTTCCTTTATTATCTTCATTATCTCAATCCCGCACGCAAGAGAAGCTGTTGCAGGTTTTAAAAGAACCACATTACCTGAAGCCAGCGCTGGAGCAATTTTATGAGCAACAAGATTTATGGGGAAGTTCCATGGTGTGATCGCCAGGATCAGTCCTACCGGAAACCTTTTTATTATTCCCATTACTTTCTCAGATCCCCTGAGCAGATCCAGATTAATTAATTTTCCTTCAATTCGTTTTGCCTCTTCGCTTCCCAGCTTAAAAGTAAGAGCAGCCCTGTCTGTTTCGATCCTCGAAAACTTGAGCGGCTTTCCTGTTTCGGATGTAATAAGAAACGAGAGATCTTTCTTTCTTTCAGAGATCTTCTTTGATATACTTTCGAGAAGCTCAGATCTGATATATACAGGTGATTCCTTATATTTTGCAAAGACCTGTGTTAAATAATTCAAAGAAGCGTTTACATGATCTCTATCAGATCTGTAAACTTTCCTGACGACTTCATTTGTAAAAGGATTTCTTATTTCAACTGTTTCAGCGGAAGAAATAAATTCATTCCGGATAAAAAACTTTTCAATATTCATTTTTTAATATATTGATTTCAATATTCAAATAATTTCAATCTTGTCTTAATGCTTTCAAGATTATCATTATCCATCCTGTCAAAAAGGAAACCCCGCCTATAGGTGTTATCATTGCAAAGAACTTAATGTCAGTCAAAGAATACAGATACAGTGAAAACGAAAATAATATTACTCCTGCAAGAAAAAATATTTCCGCCTTCAGATACTTTTGTATTCCGGATAAAGCAACAGAAAGTATTACAACAGAATGTATGAGCTGATACAGAACTCCAGTCCTGAAGATCTCCATCATTTCAATACTCATCTGCGGCTTCAGAATATGAGCTCCGAATGCCCCGAAAGCAACACCGAGCAAACCCGTTATGCCACTTATAATGACCCATGTTCTCTGTGTATTCATTGAAATGTTAGCGATTAATTTATATTAATGATTTCAAGCATAGCTTTCTGAATCTCCGGATTATTAACAGCAAGTAGCTCTTTTCCGTATATGGAAAATTCTTCGCCGGATAATTTCGTAACAATTCCGCCGGCTTCTTTCAAAATCAAATATCCAGCAGCTACGTCCCATGCATTCAGATTATATTCCCAGAAACCCTCGAATCTTCCGCAGGCTGTCCAGCAGAGATCCAGAGCTGCAGAGCCTAGCCTTCTGATAGGAACATCTTTCATTATGAACTTTTTAAAAACCGAAACAGGATCCGGATTATAACTGCTGGAATCATAAGGAAAACCTGTAACAAGCAAAGCTCTTCTTAGATCAGTGCAGTCTGATACTGCGATCTTTTCATCATTCAGAAATGAACCGCTTCCTTTTTCCGAAAAGAAAAATTCTCCAGATATCGGATTGAAAACAACCCCCAGTATTATTTCACCCTTCTTTTCTACTGCAATAGAAACGCAGGTCAGCGGTATTGAATGTGCATAATTTACTGTCCCGTCTATAGGATCTATTATCCATTTGAAATCAGATTCCTGTTTTATAGCTCCGGCTTCCTCTGACAATATATAATGTCCCGGAAAATCTTTTCTTATTATTTCAAAGATCTTCTCTTCAGACTTTTTGTCAATCTCAGTTACAAGATTCGACAAAACTTCCTTGCTGGAAATTTTGTAAATGCCGCCGAAATTTTCCTTAAGGATCTTACCCGATTCTATAGCGGCTTTGATTAAAGTATTCTTCATTAAAATTGTAAACTACAAATTAAACTCTATTCCGTCATAACAAAGCTCTATGCCTTTTGGCAGAGTCGAGTTTATTTTATCATGAAGAATGTCGTGTGTAAGATGTGTTAAGTATGTCTTTTTGGGTTTTAGTTTCATTGCAACTTCAATTGCCTGCTGAAGATTAAAATGTGAAGGATGTGGCCGGATTCGCAGAGCATTTAAAACAAGAACTTTCAGACCCGTTAGTTTTTTCAGCTCTTCATCTGATATCGCGCTGCAGTCCGTTATGTATGAAAAATTATTTATCCTGTATCCGAATATTTTCAAATCGCCGTGCATGCATTCTATTGGTATAATCTTAACATCACCTAAATAAAATTCCTTATTTTCTATAGTATGAAATTTAACGAGAGGAACAGCATGATGCCTGATCAGCTGTTCATCGAAGACATATCTGAATGTTAATTTCAGCTCTTCTATAGTTGTAGCATTTCCGTAAAGTTCAACAAACTTCTTGTGTTTCTGAGTTATTTGCCTGAGATCATCCATTCCGTTTATATGATCCACATGATGATGTGTATAAAGTACATGATCTACGTCATCCAGTTTATTCTTGAGCATCTGCTGCCTGAAATCTATTGAAGTATCTATTAAAATATTTTTTCCGTTAACATTGATAAATGCAGAAGTTCTTAATCTTTTATCCTTCGGATTTCCTGAAAGGCAGGTCTCACAACTGCAGCCTATGACCGGGACGCCTTGCGATGTTCCTGTTCCTAATATAGTTACTTTCATTTATATACCATGTATAATTTATTCAGCAAACAATTTTTCACTTCCGGATTCTTTCTCTACCAGATCACGGATATTTGGCTTTAAAAATATTCCTTCCACTCCTATTCCTGCAATATTCTTAACAAGTATGTTTATTTTTCTGTCCTGTTCAAGATTTTTATTCAGAAGAAATAATTTCTGCTCTCTGAGAAGACAGAAACCGCCTTTAAATATTCCTTTTTCTATTCTTACTGTATACCCTAACTTATCCAGTACTTCAATAAGCTCATCTATCATCAATTCTTTCTTTTCATCGTTTACAGGTTTAACAGTTTTCTTAATTATCTTTGCCATGAAAAAAATAGTTGAATGTTAAAAGTTGGAAATTAAATGTTGAATTCGGATAATAAATACATTCTATAAATTAATTTTTGCTTATGTCTTCTAAAATCAGATCATCATCTTCATGAAATATATATTTGTAACCGTGTGTATCTTCAGTTAGCTTTTCATCTTCTTCTATCTGCGCAATGCTCTTTTTCATGGGTTTGAATACTGATAGCCAGATGATGGTATAGTAACTTATAACTGCGATCCAAGGCACTCCCCTCAGAAATCCAATGCGTTCACCGAAAAGTTCCAGCAGCCTGTCATGATTTGCAGGTCTTTTGTCAAACAGCAGAACAAATTTAAGATCTATGTAAGATGTATATAATTCAACTGGCACAAATACAAAAAACAAAATCGCGGACATCAGAAACCACGGATTTTCTCTTAGATTGATTTTACAGGACTTCAAAAAGATCACAGCACTCACAAGTACAAAAACATAGGCAAACATTATCATCATGGATGAATCCGAGACCATTTTGAATATCTGATTCTCCTCATCAGGTGGTATACTTGTTCTGAAATTGAATTCATCGTAATTGAGTAACTGATTTCCAATGAAAAATCTGACGTTAATTGCCCCCAGCCAGAAAATTGCGGAAACTATTAATATGAAAAGAGATATTTTTGCTGTTTTATTTAGATTCAAACTTAACTGTTTCTTAATTTTATACAATTTAGTCAATTTATTATTTGTTGTTAATGAAAAAAAATAATTCTTTTCCTTATTTCATATTGCAGAAAACTTAGACTGAGATAAATTTCGTTGATTAAAATTTAATTTTAATATCATTTCACGAATCTATAATATTTAGTAATTTATATTTCCTAAATTTATTATGACTGAAGAAAAAATAAAAAATGTATTATCGGGTATTAATGAACCTGTTTTAAATCTTGATTTTGTAAAGCTGGGATTTGTAAAAAATATTTCACTCAACGGAAAAAATCTAAATATCACACTGGGAATTTCTGACCGCAGCGGAAATATTTTGAACGAAACCACCTCCAGGGTTAAAGAAGAATTTAAAAGATCATTTCCCGAATTAGATAATGTAGAAATAAATTTTGTAGCAGGAGTTACGGAACAGATAAATGAAAAAAAATCATCTGTATTACCCGGTGTTAAAAACACCATTGCAGTTGCCTCAGGCAAAGGCGGTGTCGGTAAATCCACCATAGCCGTGAATCTCGCTATAGCGCTTGCTAAGGAAGGTGTGAAGGTCGGATTGATAGATGCTGATATTTACGGTCCGTCAATTCCCATTATGTTTGGGGTTAATGAAAAGCCGAAAGTAACTCAGGTCGGTGAAAAGAACAAACTTGTTCCGATAGAGAAGTTTGGTGTAAAAATTATGTCTATTGGATTTTTAATGGAAGGAAGCACTGCCGTTGTATGGAGAGGTCCGATGGCTTCTAGCGCACTGAAGCAATTCATGTCGGATGTTGTCTGGGGAGAACTGGATTTTCTCTTGTTTGACATGCCTCCTGGAACGGGTGACATTCAGCTGACTTTAAGCCAGACAATTCCGCTTACGGGGGCGATCATAGTTACTACTCCGCAGGAAATTTCACTTGCAGACGCCAGAAAAGGCCATATAATGTTTCAGAAAGTAAATGTTCCTACCTTAGGCATAATAGAAAATATGAGTTATTATCTGAATCCTGATGGCAGCAGGGAATATATTTTCGGAAAAGAAGGCGGGAAAAAAATGTGTGCGGAATTCAAGGTGAAACTTCTGGGAGAAATTCCCATAAACACTAAAATAAGAACCGGAGGAGATGAAGGAAAACCTGTCACAGCCGGTGAACCGGTTACAAAGGAAGCAGAAATTTTTACTGATATTTCAAGAGAGTTGATAAAAGAAATTAATCTTATGAATACTGACAAATCAAATTCATCAGATATAGTAATTGAAATTTAACTGCCCGGAATAATTTTTTAATCTAAAAAAAAGATATGAAACTTTACCTGAATATAATGTTCATTCTGATATTGATATGCATTGGATGCGGTAATTCGGGAGGATCGGATTCTCCCGCTAATTCCTTAAAAGATTTTGTTGCGGCACTTAAGGAACAGAATCCCGGAAAAGCATGGAATTATTTGTCAAGGAATTCCCAGAAAATGTATGATGACATTGCTAAGAACCGTAATCAGAGCGGTAAAGAATATTTTGAAAAAAGTGTTTCAAATGCAGGCTCACTGGGAATGATGGGAATGGATTTCGAAGTTGTAGATGAAAAAAAAGAAGGCGACAATGCTACTATTACGATTAAAACAAAAGACCAGAATACATCAGAGCTATATTCTGTCAAAGAAGACGGAGTCTGGAGGCTTGATTATGCAAGAACGATCGAGGAAAGTATGAAAAAAGTTGAATAAGATTTTTAAAAATAAATAATAGATCATTATCTTTAATGTTAGATTTGACGATTGAAAACGTAGAAGGGGTATTAAAAAAAGTAAGACCTTATCTTCATATTGACGGAGGTGACGTAGAAGTCACGAGAATAAAAACAGATGGAATAGTTGAAGTTAGGCTGATGGGATCCTGTAAAGATTGTCCGCTCAGTATGATGACTCTCAGAGCAGGAATAGAAAGAGCTTTGATGCAGGAGATACCTTCAATAATAAGAATAGAATCAGTCGATTAGGTTTATGACAGCAGGTTTTCAATCTTACCAAGATCCTTAAAGGTACTTTCTCCGGTATCATATCCTGAAACAAACTCTTTTTTATCTTTTATTACTTCAAAATAAATGTTAAGAATATCATGATATTTCACTTCAAAACCTTTATCAAATATTCTGCCTGATATGATATGTATTCCGTTGAATGCAAATTGATTTTTAAATTCACTTTTATTGTGCGCTCTTCCCGTTAATTTCATTTCATTGTCAAATTCGAGATATCTTTTTGTTCTTCTTTTCTGAACGGCAAGAGTAGCAAATGGATTTACGGATTGATGATGGATTATCATTCTCTGTAAGTCCAGATCGGTTTCAATATCGACATTTATCACCAGAAAATATTCTTCATCTTTAAAAAATTCTCCGGCATTCAGTATTCCTCCCCCTGTTCCGAGAATATTTTCTTCAATGATTACATATCCGTTCACCCCAAAATGATTCCCGGAAAAATAATCCACGATCTTATTTGAATGATGATGTGTATTGACAATAATTTCATCTATTCCAAGCTTTTTCAACCGTTCGATCTGATAATTTATCATAGGAATATTTCTGTAAAGTACGAGTGCTTTCGGAAGAGTTTCAGTATATTGTTTTAATCTTGTTCCGAATCCTGCCGATAAGATCATTGCTTTCATTTATCTTCTGTTATGAGATTGACAAATGAAATTGCATAGAACAATCTCTGAAAAGCAAATTTCATGGTAATTTATTTCTTTAGATGTAAGAAGAAGTATAATAATTTTATATTTGCTATTAGATTTATATTTAAAGTTATAATAAATATAATTGATGTTAAAATAAATATTTTTATTGTGTCATAATGAACATTGCCAGGCGTATTAAAGAATACTTTAAAAACAGGAATACATTAAAGTACCGGCTGCATAAATTTCTTAAGAAGCATTCCCGGTTGACCGAAAGCTCTCCTAATATCATTGTTTGGGAGCTGGGAGGTTTCGGTGATATATTAAAAAAGAATGCGATCATTTCAGCCGCGCTTAACATCAGAGGATACAGAACTCACTTTATAATCTGTGACGGGACGCCGCAGGCGTGCATTCAGCGCGGTCTTGAGAAGAATGAGAAATTAAGTGACTGGGAATTAATTTGCAAAAAATGTCTTAACGGAATGAAATATGCTGCCAGTCAGTATAGTGTGGATTATTCTCTTGCCGGAAGTTTTATCGATGATAATAAGAAAAAAGAATTCGAAGATCTTTCCATGTCTATAGAATTGGATGAAATCTATAGTTTCAATTTCCTGGGTGTGGATGTAGGGATGCTTGCATGGAGCTCTGTCATAAGATATATGAAAGGCTTTATAATTGAGAGAAAAGATCTGAAAAAAGAGGATGAAATACTTTTAAGGAAATATTTTTATGCAGGGCTGGTAAATACATATGTTGCCGAAGAAGTCATAAAAAAATTCAAGCCTGTCAGCCTGTTCGGATCACACGGAGTGTATGTTGATTACTCTCCGGCTATTCTGCTTGCCTATCTTAAAGGAATAAAAACTCTGATCTGGTCAAGCGGCTTCAAGGATTTTCTTCATTATTTCACCATACCCAAAAAGCCAAACAAGCTTGAGTTCAGAGGCATCACTGAACCGGAATGGAAGAAAAGGAAAGAGAAACCTCTGTCAGAAGAAGAAAATAAAACACTTGATGATTATATTCATCACCGTTTTAATAAAGGTAATAAACGGGATTTCCTGAACGTTACCCTTCCTGAAGATCCGGAAGCCTTAAGGAAAAAACTTGGATTTGATAATGGCAGAAAAGTTGCCTGTTTATTCTGCCATGTCAGCTGGGATCTTTCGTTCGATCTTTCAAAAATGATTTTCGACAATGCCAATCAATGGCTCAGTGAATCAATGAAAGCAATCTTTGATATAAAAAATGTCAACTGGATAATCAGGGTTCATCCGGGTGAAAAAGTCTCAGGCAGTCTTTATACAAATGATGATTTCATAAAAGAAAATTTTAAAAATATTCCTGATCATGTAAAGATCCTGTGGTCAGATTCAGAAATCAATTCGCTGGGACTTTATAAGCTGATAGATGTTGGAATTACGCTGTTCGGTACAATGGGAGCTGAACTTCCTATTCTCGCTAAGCCCGTGATATCAGGCGGCGAAGCTCACTTTTCAAACAAGGGATTTACAATAGATACAAAAACCAGGGAAGAATATTTCAGCCTTCTGAAGAATATTGACAGCCTGGAACCGCTGAAAAAAGATCAGATTGACATTGCAAGACGTTATGCTTACTCATATTTTATTGAAAGACAGATACCCATCAACATCGTGAACAAATCAGAGGGTCATTTCGGAAATATAGATCTCAAAAAACTGGATCATCTCCTTCCGGGAAAAGATATGATTATGGATGCGATATGTGAAAGCATTTTAAAAGGTAAGGATGTAATATTAAATGATAAAATGATCAGTGAAGCAGGGATAAAAAATCAGATATAATTATTAAGATTTATATCTTATTAAAAATTTACTAAATTAGTGAAAGCAAGAATATAATTAAGATCTAGTATTTATGAATAACAGTTTCAGAACTGTTTCAATTATAATTCCGACTTACAACAGGG
>CAZLOL010000133.1:0-7793 GCA_964561045.1 uncultured Ignavibacteriaceae bacterium
AAAAAAAACGAGCATTTAAAACTTTTTTGGTTCTGGCTATGCCAGTTTATGAATTTGTAAGTGAAAAAGTAAATATATAAATTCGAAGTGTAAGTTTTTCTAAAGATCCCTCTCCTTGCAAAGAAAGTGTATCAAAACATTGGATTCTATTGAAACCACTAAGGCGCAAATACACAAATTTTTTTATTTTCAGACTTTTTATTCTTTGTGTCTTAATGTCCTGGTGGTTAAATCAAAGATTTGAGATACTCTCCAAAGGAGGGGGTTAGGAGATGGCCGCTTGTACTGACCCGCCTCCAAAATCTCTTAATCTTGAAAAATTATGGGCTGTGAGGTGGGGTTCCTCAATGTGCTTGGAACTCTCCAATTTTAGTTCAAACTTATTAAATCGTTTTAGACAGCTCTGATCCAATTTAGAAAAACTTTCTGTGTTTGGGTTACTATTTAAAATAATTTAGCTTAATTTAAATTTGAGAGAGTAAGACCCAAAAAGTTTAAAACGAAAAAATCAGCTAACTCATTTTACTCTTTCCAAAGAGAAAAAAATAAAATCAACAGTTTCATAATTTTAATAAAGCAAAGGAGAAGTTATGAGATCAAAAATATTGCTTTTAATAGTTCTTAATTCCTCATTCTTAATTCTTAATTCGAATGCTCAGATGACTTGGAACCAGGCCTGTTCATTTGCAGGAACGGCTTCAAGTTACATTGCAATTCCTCACGCAAGTGCCCTGAACATAACAGGAGATTTCACTATTGCTATGTGGGTGAATCCGGACAGTTCAACTAACGGAGCACAGATACTTCTTCAGAAAAGAGCAGTCGGGAATAATGTCGGATATACATTATATCTCAGCAGCGGGAAAGTATCGATCAGAACCAATTCGTCTACAAGATTAACAGGCAAAACTGTAATTCCGAATCATCAGTGGACGCACGTTGCCGGTTCATATTCTTCATCGAGCGGAACTTTCAGAGTATTTATAAACGGGAGCACAGATACAACTTCTACGGTTGCTTCGGCTAATCCAATCTCAAATTCAGACTCTTTGTTAATTGGTGTTGGAAATAATAATCCGTTTAAAGGTATGATGGACGAAATTCAAATCTGGAATGCAGGATTCGTTTCAACTGATGTATCTCAGATAATGAGATTGTCTCTCGGAACCAATTCAGGCTATTATACGGGATTAGTTGCATCTTATACTTTTCAGAATTCAAATCCTTCAGGTACTTTATTTTCACTCAATGACTGGAGCGGGAATAATCTGAATGGCGTGAACAGGGGAGTGACTTCCGTTTCTTTGGCAAACGTGCCAGGTAATACGATATCAGTAAATGAGTGTATAACTATGGACGGAACGGGAGATTATCTTTCGGGTCCTGATAATTCTGTTGTCAGCCCTGTAACGGGAATCACAGTCGAAGCATGGATTTATCCGGAATCTTTCAATGCAAGTACTACTGTATTCAGCACAATAGTTCATAAAGGTAATTCATCCGGAGCTGTTACAGATTACAGAATGGAGATCAATCTGAGAAAATTTAATTTTATGATTAATGAAACTAATGTCTTTCAGTTAAGCACTTCAGGAGAATTTTTTCCTCTGAATAAATGGACGCATGTCGCATTCACTTATTCCGGTACGGATGGATTCATGAAGTTCATTTTAAACGGTGAATTAAGGTGGGACGATACGAACTTTGTAGGTAATATACACGACAATACAGATTCACTTTACATAGGAGGAACACCTTCTCTGCAATGCTTTGACGGATTAATAGATGAAATCAGAATTACAAGTTCCGTAATACCAAACGGAAATTTATCCAATCAGATCTTTACTTCAGTGAATGAAGTAAATGACCCTTCGGTTGCAAATGCTGTTTATAATTTTGACGGCGGACTTTTTTCAAATAGTGACAGCGGACCCAGACTGTATCTAAGAGGAAATTCCAGATTCAGTCAGAATGCAAATTCCGGAAATACTCCCGTCTCACCTTTATCAAATTCACCTTCACTGAATTTTGCAAACGGATATTATATGAGCACTGCTAATCTCAGAATTCCGGCTGCGGGTACGAGCGGTTTTATGACTTCTGATACTATTGATGTTCCGGTTAGCGAAACTATAACTGATGTAAATGTATTTGTCTCACTGAATCATACAGATGAAGATAATCTTGTACTGTCTCTGATCTCGCCTGCAGGCACAGCTCTGACATTATACAGCACATCATCCTTAATAAATAACAGCGATAATATTGTTACGATCTTTGATGATCAGGCAGATTCATCTTTATCATCAAACAGATATGTAATGTACACTCCGAAAATAAAGCCGCTCAATAATCTGAATACTGCTTTTGCCGGAGCAAATACTTCAGGGAAATGGAAGCTTAGAATACAGGATGCTGCAGCGAGCGATACGGGAATACTCATCGGTTGGGGGATTCAGTTTAATAATCATACTAAGAGAAAAAATGTGCTCTCTCTAAGTTCCCTGATACAGGGATTTTATGATTCTACATCTAACCGTATTAAAAAAGACACAATGAGAGTTTATGCCAGAAACTCATTTGCTCCGTATTCAATAATTGATTCTTCAAAAGCGCTTCTTGATACTCTCGGTAATGCAGCCTTTGTATTTAATAATCTTTCAGACGGGGTTCCGGTGTATCTGCAGTTAAAGCACAGAAATTCACTTGAGACATGGAGTAAAAAGCCGGCTTCAGGAACTTTTGCGCTCTTGTTTGCAATTCAATTTTCTGTTTTTAATTCTTTTCTTAAATATGATTTTACAAACACTGCTTCAGCTGCATTTGGAAGCAATATGTTAAAAGTGGATAACAGTCCGAATGAATTTGCAATATACAGCGGAGATGTGAATCAGGATGATTTTATAAATCTCGATGATGTAATCGCAATTTATAATGATGCGGGAATCTTCGCTTCAGGATACAAGGTCACCGATGTTAACGGTGACAATCTATCTGATCTAAGCGATGTCATTATTGCTTTGAATAATTCAAGCAATTTTGTGGCTGCGATAAAACCCTGATTTAATGTATATTGTTCAATATTCGATTTACAATGTTCAATGTCTCCGATGCGAATACTTTTATCAGCAGGATTATTTCGTATAATCAGCAAGTGTTTAAAATTCAAATCTAATAACTTACTAACTACTAACTGTTAGCTAATAACTATTGCTGTATAAGATATTTAAAATTCTAAAATCATCTTACATTTTAGAAGTGAAATAAAAAGTAAATAATTCCTACTTGAAACAACCCCTCACCTTTGAGAGACTGTCTCAAAACATCTTATTTTATTTCTCGCAAAGTCGCAAAGTTCGCAAAGAAGATCAAAATATGATTTTTTCTTTGCGGTCTCTGCGAGATAATCACAGTTTTGAGACACTTTCTTGAAAGAGAGTGTCTCAAAACTAAAAAGTTACCCCAGAGGCACAGAGGACACAGAGTTCCACAGAGAAAATAATAAAGTGAATAAATTTTATGTTTGAATCATTATTTAATTAATGAAAATTTTAAACTTTATGGTTTCTTATTTTTGAAAATAAATAATCTTTGTGTATCTCTGTGTCCTCTGTACCTTTGTGGTGAAAGGTTTTGAGACAGACTCTGAAAACATAAGGGAAGGGGGAGTTTAAAATTGCTCTATTCTATACTTCTCTTTCAAAAAATTAAATTATCAAACTTAGATTGTTATTCCCTCAATACATTTGAATTAACAAATTTCATCTTACAAATTCAGCTTATAATTTGAAAAGATAAACATTCTTTCCCCCTCCCCTTTTTTTCAAAGGGGACGCGACATGCGTAAGTTTGTTTCAAGAAAGCTGATATTTTATTTTAATTCCACAGCTATTATGTAAGATGATTTAGAATTTTAAATATCTTGGAGAGCAATGAATTTGATCTACATCCGTCTAAAACATTTGGATATTGAAATGTAGACTTTGTTTTAAAGAGTCCCCGATAAGAACATTCGAAAGCAGGCTCGAAAGCTTGGCAAAGATAACTCTCCGCTTATAAAAAATTGATTTCTGCATCATCTAAATTTTCCTTTATTCAGCATGAAAAAACAGGAATGTATTTTCTTCTCAATTTCATAATATTGTCCTTATTCAGACTGAATTACAATCTTTTTAAAAACTCAGTCACACCTGAGATTCCTTATACCGGCATGAAAACCTCAAAATCTTTTCTTTGCTAAATCAGAAGTTCAATTCTATTTTTGTATCAGTTCATTCAAAAAAAAAATGATAACCCGGACATTTAGCGCGCGTGCTAAAATCCTTAAAGGCATACCGGTATGCCAGGTTATTGTTTTTAATATTAAAAAAAAAGGAGAGAATTTTAAATGAGAAATCACAATCAATTTTTCAACAGATTTACTATAAACCCTGCAGTCTTATTGATATTATCTGCATTACTTATCGCAGATTTACCGGCTCAGGATATCAGTCTGCCGGATAAAAATTCACGCAGCAAAACGAATGCGTTAAAGATGAAATATCCTCTGAAGATTAAGAAAGCAAACAATCCTTTGACCCAAATAAAGGAAAACATTCTTACAAAAGATGCTCAGTCTATTAATGAGCAGATAATTCAGTTAAAACAAACCGGTGATGCTGTGAAGAACGGAGACAGAATCCTTGTTCTCCAGAAAGAGCTCGAAAAAATAAACGGCTCGACAGCTACAAAATCCGGATCAAATGATTTCGGTACTTTTATACCTGCCGTAAATACTCCGGAAACTGATAACCTGTCATACTCATATGTTCTTAATTATGCAAATAACTATGTAGCAAGCATTGCTGCACAGGTGGAGCAGAGAGGCACAACCGCCGGAAAAATATGGCTGGCAGTCGGACTTGCTAACGGAGATACGGGAATCTTCGCTATTCCTGATTCAATAGGGATCTATTATTCAAATGACAACGGTCTCACTTATACACCTTATGCTAAAATTGCATTCAGCAGTCATAATAAAATAGAGTTTGATAATATGGATATGGAATTAATTGAAAATACTACCGGTACAAAATATCTTCATATTGTATTTGGTTATACTACAAACGGAGGTTACGGTCAACACCTTATCGGATATACAATAGTTTCTGTTCCGGCATTAGGGTACGCAGGTCAAACACTTTTTCCTCCGGGATATAATGCATCAAGCTTTTATACTAAAGCAAGGATAACATCAGATAACACAAGATATGCAAGCAATCCTTATATTACGATAGCCATAACTCAGGATTCATTAGCCGGAGGGGAACATTATTTCATGTCAAAGATGTGCAGAGTATTGAGTCCTTATACCGTATCCCCTGCAGTTACTTATTTGTCGCAATGCATATACGGAGTGGCACCGGGACACAACTATGATGTTTATACTGATGTCGCAAATTATCACAATGGATCAGACTCATTGTTATTTGTATTGAGTGCTTATCCCGGTTATGAACAAAGTATTTACTTCTATAAAGCTTTCAGCAACAGTACTGTTTATCCTGTATCAAGCGGATCAGTTAATCCATCCGGAGATAATCTTCAATATGCAACAGTAGCTTCGAATGGAGGTACAGATCAAACGAACATTATGATAACTTATTCGGATGATTATGCAAACACCGGGGATTTTGATCAGTGGGTCCTTTATTCATATGATGCTGCAAACTGGAATGCAAGTATACTAGATTATACAAGTATCAATAATTCAAGATTTGGCGATATAATAGGTAGAAGAAATGCCGGCGGAAGTTTTGCCATTTCTTTTAAAAACATTTACGGGAATCTGGAAAATGTCGCATCTTATGGTTTTACTGATATGAGCCTGGCAAGTTCTCTGCCTTCACTGAACAATGATTTTGCAAATTCATTTGCATCTCCGAAACCACTTTTCAAATACCAGAACAATGACAGCTGCCTGAATATATGGTCATATTATTATTCTGTATCTTCCACCGGAGGTTGTTCGGTCTCAAATTTGTATATCAAAGCGGGAATAGAAGGATACTATGATGAGGTGACTGATTCACATATCGGCTATGCGGCAATGCAGGTTATTCTTGCAGATGCTAACCCTCCGTATAATATCCTTGATACAGGATATGCACTTCTGGAAAATCAAAGGCTTTCAAATATTTTTGCATTCCCGCGTGCACTGACCGGGGACTTTTATTTGATCCTGAAACATTATAACTGTCTTGAAACTTGGAGTGCTGCGCCGGTCCATATTGAACCTGATGTTCAGGATATTTATGATTTCACAACTTCAGACGCACAGGCATTTGGAAACAATATGATGCTGAAAGGAACAAGATGGTGCATTTACAGCGGAGATGTTGATCAGGATGGCTCTATAGATCTTGCTGATGTTGTGTATGTTTATAATGATGTTGTAAATTTTGTTGTCGGAAATATTACAATTTCAGATCTCAACGGTGACTATTTTACTGATCTCTCTGATCTGCTAATAGCTTTTAACAATTCCATTAATTTTGTTTCAAAGATAACACCTCCGTAGCAGTTAGTAGTTAGTAGTTAGTAGTTAGTAGTTAGTAGTTAATAGTTAGTTTAGCCTTTTCTCTTTTAAGGGTTCCGGATGTTGTGTTAACAAAATAGCCGCAGGCTTTATGCCTGCGGAATTGTATAAAAAGTTCAATTCAAAGATTGCAGCTGCAAATATCTGTTTATTATCACAATCTCCGGGGATTGGAAAAGTTGACTCCATTATTTTATACGGAATAAACAAACTTTATACGTTCTGAAGGTTTATCGTAAAATTTATTTATTAAACGAATATAAAACTAAAAAGACAAAATGAAAAAATGTACAGTAATACTAATTTTATTGGGAATAATGATTCTGCATTACACTCAGGCTGTATTTTCTCAGGATAAAAAGATACAGCCTCCTGAAACATTTGTAAAAGTAACTAAGGAAGCTGACAGGAACATCGGTCAAAATATTACCGATCCTGCAATCAGAGAAAAAATTTCAGAAACAGAACATCAGATGATGGCAGCGAAAAAAAGAGGAGATATAGACAAAGTACTTCAGCTGCGCAATGAGATGGACAAACTATCGGGTTCGGTTTCAATGCAGGGAGAAAAACTGGATATGAAGATTATAGAATCGGGAAGCAATCCAATTGAACCAGATAATATTAATGCAGGTCTTGTTTCATCGGCAACTGGTGTGAAAGGCATTAACACATGTACCGAACAGATAGGATATACGGCATCAAGGATCTGGACTGCATTTGTATTCGGACCGAACAGCGGAGTTATAAATGATCAGCTTCGATTATGCTATTCTGATGACGGCGGAAGATCCTGGAATGAAAAGGCAACCATAAGCTTTTCATCCGGAAACAGAATGTGGCAGGATCAGATAGACATAGAACTCATAGAAAATACAACCGGCGATAAATTCATCTGGGTTGTATTCGGATATGCAACAAATAACTATGGAGGTCTTTACAGAGTCGGAGTTACTATTGTCAGGATTACCGGTGATCTTAACTATGCAGGATATACTTTAAACTGGCCTGGCGCAGTGAGTTCAAATTATTACTGGAAGCCCAGAGTCGTCTCAGATAATGAAGCTTATCATTCAAATCCCTGGATATATATTACTACGTGTTTTGACAGCGCGGTAGCAGGAGGCTATATGTCCGGTGAGAAAGTCGCTATATGCTATTCACCATATACAGTTGTACCAACATTCACTTACAAACCTATCCCATTCATCGGTAC
>CAZLOL010000133.1:7893-10578 GCA_964561045.1 uncultured Ignavibacteriaceae bacterium
AAATATTCTCCGACTGACTGGGACATTGAATATTTTAAATCAACAAATGGCAGTGCAGGTTGGTCGAGTGGATATGTTGATTACAGAGTCAATAATTCCACAAGAGCGGATATTACAGGTTTCAGAAGCGCTCCTGGATTTTATTCATGCGCATCATCGGAAAACGGTGCAGGATTTGTTCCTGCTGTATACTATTCCGCAGTTAACAATGTGTGGGGAAGCATCATTACCCCGGTTAATCATATAAATACTAATCCCTTCACTGCTCTTCCGAGAGCCGGAGTAAGATACGGACCTGAAGATGAAAGCTGCTTCACTCTCTGGACTGAATACAGCGGAAGTACAAATGTGTGGGCTTCAGTTGGATGTTCAGGACCGTCTAATGCCTACAGACATATTTTCTTCCGGGGAGTAGTGGAAGGGTTATGGGATGCACCGGCAGATACAATGAGATCCGATACGATGAATATTCTCCTTCGGAATGACTTTGCTCCATACTCTATTGCAGATTCCGCAAAAGCATTTCTTACTAATGACGGTTACGGAGATTTCTGGTTTACAAACGCTTTGAATCTTACAAACTATTATGTAATTGCAAAGCACAGAAACTCTCTCGAAACATGGAGCTCATCAACAATCAATTTCAATCCGGTATATTCAGAATATAATTTTGCTAATGATCCTTCACTGACATACGGCAGTAATGTTACACAGGTTGATACAGATCCGCTCTATGCATTTTACAGCGGAGATGTGAATGATGATGACGCAGTCGATTTAGTTGACGTTTTATTAATTTATAATGACGCGAATATTTTTCTTACCGGTTATATAATTACTGATCTGAACGGGGATTCTGCTGCTGATCTGTCAGATATTCTGATCGCATTTAATAATGCGGGTAATTTTGTTAGTGTTGTGAGGCCGTGAATCGCTATTCGTTAATCGTTATTCGTTAATCATTAATTGTTATTTGTTATTTGTTATTTATTAATCGTTAATCGTGTATTGGAGCCGGGATTACAGATTGCAAATATTATCTTTTAAAAAAATTGATCATAGATAATTTGCAATCTGTATTTTATAATAATATTTGAAGTTTGATGTTTCTTATTTCCTGATTCTTATTTTCTTTATCTCTCCGCATTTCTCAAGAAGCCATTCTTTTGAATAAGCATTCAGATCTTTTGCCTGCATAATTTTTTTCTCTAATTGAAAAAGTCTGTACTCATGAGGTTCCATTATTAAAAATATAAGCTCCCTGGACAGGTTTAGCATTTTATGATTTCTTTGCTTAAGATCTTTATTAATAATATTTGAATATTCCAGATAATGCTTGAACGCATCTATCTGCACCAGTGCATTCTCATAATATCCGAGTTCAATGAAACTCATAATGGTATATTTTTTTATGTCAATTTTAAAGTACATGTTATCATCTACACTTTCGAGAAAACTGTTAACATTTATTTTTGACAGAAATGATAGAGCTGTCTTGTAATCCTTTATGGTTATATTAAACATGGAGTTTGCATACAGCCTGATTTCCTTCCTGTTTTCGGGTGCTGTAATATCATTGAGTTTCCTAAGAAATGTAGCAATAGCAACTTTATCTTTTACATGCATACACAGTATTATGATATTTCTTAGTGCAATAGGATTGCCGTAACGGGAACCTGTGAAAGACAAATAATTATTCTCGATCATATCCATATATATCATAAGAGCATCACTGTAATATTTCCCGGGTTCGCTGTTTCTATTTTTTTCATAATAAGTAATGATCAGAGAACTGATGTTTCTCTTTTCCATCCGTGAAAATTTCTTTTTATTTGCGTCGTAAATGTTTTTGAAAAGCATGAAGTAATTTTCATCGCATTCATTAAGAAAGCATTTGCACGCATAAAAATAGATCTGAATGACAGGATCTTTTTTAAATTTTGCAATATCTTTTTCAAGATACTCAAGAAGATGATTGAGAATCGAAAAATCATGATCTATGTTTGCCCTCTGCTGTTCTATGAAATTCTGACAATAACACTCCATTACTGTAACCATAAAATATTTGTACCTGTTTTCAATATCCTCAGCTCTTGTTTTTTCGAACAGCTTCCTGTTTACTTTGAAGTTTGTTTTCATTTCAGTAACGAAAGCCTTGTCGTGATAATAAGTCGGTGACATGAATTTTTCTTTCTCAACAAGTTTCTCAAAATCACTGAGCCTCACTTCGAAATTCTTTGTGCTTTCCCTGCCATAAAGCTCCCTGATAAGGTGTATATTGTAACTCCTGTTATTCATGTAGTTAGTATAGCTCAAAAAGTCTTCCGCTTTTTTATTCAGGTCGGAAAAAAGATTTCTGAGATATGAGTCCTTTGAGTTTTCACTTCCAAACAATTTTCTCTTAAGATTTTTTTTAGAGAGCTGAGGACTATTGAAGTTGCAGTGATATTTCCTGATCACCTGAAATAGCCTGATGATGCGTGTGTTTTTGTTGAAGAATTCTGAGTTTAGAAATTCTCCGAATCGATCCATTTCTTTTTTTGAAAATGAATTTAATATATTAAATGCCTTACTCCTGATCACAATTTGATTTCTCCTTCGAGCTACAATTTAAAAAAATTCTCTTTGGAAATAAACTGAGATAGTTGGTAAATTGCATGCGAGTTCTTTGAGTTCGTAGAGTTC
>CAZLOL010000134.1:0-10558 GCA_964561045.1 uncultured Ignavibacteriaceae bacterium
ATCATAATAAGAAACTATTCCAATAGGAGTATAATATACAACATATGAATTTGTTTTTAATGGCTGAATTGATTTATAAGAAGAGCTTACCTGAGGTTCGTATTCTTTATTTGCCGTTCCTGTTTCAGATCCGTCTAAGAAAACGTTTTTGTAAACTTTACTGCTTTGTGAATATAAAAACTGAATCGAAAAGAATAATAATACAAATGTTAATATAAATAAAAGAGTAGTATTAATTTTATCTGACATAATTTCCTCCTTCTGCAAAGCTTTGAATCAAATTACTGATATAAATTAACAATACTATTATCTCATATCAATTTAAATATTTCCATACTTAAATTATCCTTACAAATGAGTAGGATTTGAATGATGCATAAAAGATATGTTTGGTAAGTAGTATAATAAGGAGTAAATTATCCGAATAAGTTTTTGATCTGTCTGAAAACATTATCGGAAATTTTTCTCCTGCTCTGAATGGTCTTGCCGGCAATATGGTTTGTTAATATCACATTATCCAGCAATGCAAAATCCTTATCAATATCTGGTTCGTGACTGAATACATCTATTCCTGCGGATTTTATCTTCTTTTCTTTCAGCATTTTTAAAAGATGTTTTTCATCTATTACATTGCCTCTGGAAGTATTTATTAAAACCGAATCTTTGCTAAGTAAATTTAATTTTTCTTTTGAAATAAAATGAAAGTTATTTTCAAGCGGTATGTGTATGCTGACAATATCACAGTTCTTCAGAATATAATTGCAGCTTTTAAATTCAATTTCCTTATTTTTTATTTTAACCTTTCTGTCAGTATCATTTGCAAATACAGTCATCCCGAACGCTTTGCTTAATTTACCGACAAGACTACCGACTTTTCCAAATCCTATAATTCCGATTTTCTTTCCGTGAAGCTCGCTTCTCTCATAATTATAAAATGCAAATTTATTGTTTCTTACAAGTGAATCGGATAACAAAATATTCTTATGTATTGCCAATATCAGTCCGAGAGTGTGTTCTGCAGCAGATATATTGTTTGAATCATCTGCATTCAATATTGCTATTCCTTTTTTCTCAGCATGGCCTTTGTCTATATGATCCGTTCCTTTTGAACAGGTTACTATTGTTTTAAAAAAAGAATCATCCAGAAATTTCCTGTCGATTTTTCTGATACTCCTTATTACTAACACATCATAGTTTTTGTAATACCGTAATATATCTTCGTTTGAAATTCCGAATTTACATGTCACTGTAAATTTGGATTTCGTAAGGAATCTGATACCTGAAATATCAATTTCATCTGCTACTAAGATCTTTATCTTTGGCATTAAACATTTTTATGTAAAAATTGACGAATAGAAGTTACAAATTAACGGGAAGGAATGAATTGCCTGAATAGTTTTAAGTATCTAAATATTCTTCGACAAGTTTGAGGATCTCATATTTGCCTTCACCCGTAATGATAGAGAAAGGAATATAATCTATACAGAGATCTTCATTATTAACTATTTTCGAAGCCCTGTATATCTGCTTCTGCATTTTGTTGGCGGAAATTTTATCTGACTTGGTTAATATAATTGCAAATGGAATTTCATAATACTCAAGCCAGCTTACCATAAGCTCGTCTAGATAAGTCGGTTCGTGTCTTGAATCTATAAGAACAAAAACAAGCTTCACATTTGACCTTTCACTGATATAATCTTCCACTAATTTTCTCCAGCCGGCTCTGATCTGTTCAGGTACCTTAGCATAACCGTATCCGGGCAGGTCCACTAAATAAAATTTTTCGTTGATCAGAAAATAATTCAATTGTCTTGTCTTCCCCGGCACAGATCCGATCTTTGCCATCTTCTTCTTGTTGCATATTACATTTATCAAAGATGATTTTCCAACATTAGATCTGCCTACAAAAACAAATTCAGTTAGTACAGAATTAGGCAGTGCTCTTAGATCATAGATGCTTTTTATAAATTCCGCAGATACAATTTTCAAATTAAGCTCCTTTTTAATAAATGAAAGAATCCTTAACGATTATAATAATTTTATTGGGAAAAATTTTAACTTTGTTAAGGATTCTTTTGAAAGATCTTACTTATCTTCTTTTTTCTTTTTTGGTGTCTTCTTTACTTTTGGCTTCTCTTCAGTTTTGCTTTCTTCAGTCTTTTTTGCCCTGGTCTTCTTTACTTTTGGTTTCTCTTCTTTTACCTTCTCATCTTTTGCTTCAGTCTTCTTAGATTCTTTTGTTTTTTCGTCAGGCTTATTCTTCTCTTCTTTTGCTTTATCAGACTCTTCTTTTGCTTTTACATAATTATAATCTACAAATTCTATTATTGCTGTCCTGGCTCCGTCACCGTATCTGTTTCCTGTTTTCAGAACTCTGGTGTATCCTCCGGGTCTGTCACCTACTTTCAAACCTATTTCATCAAATAAAATAATTAAAGCTTCTTTATTATTTAAGAACTTCCTGGCTTCTCTTCTGAGATGAATGCTCTTTTCGGGAGCTGAGTCTTTGTATTTCAGCGCTTTCTTTGCCTTTGATACAAGCGGCTCAATGAATCTTCTCAATTCCTTTGCTTTTGCTTCAGTTGTGCTTATTCTCTTATTCAATATTAAGGCTATTGACAAATTGGCAAGCAATGCGCTTCTGTGACTTGCCGTTCTTTTTAATTTTCTGCCTTTTTTTCTGTGTACCATAATAGTCTAAATGATCTTTTAATTAAATAATTTTAGCTGACCGGTTCTTCTTTTAAATATTTATCAACATCCATACCGAATGTTAATCCGAAATTCTCTATCAGCTCTCCTAATTCTGCAAGCGACTTTCTTCCGAAATTTCTGTAATGAAGCATTTCTCCTTCATTCTTTCCTACAAGGTCAGCTATCGTTTTTATATTTGCAGATCTTAAACAATTCTGCGATCTTACTGAAAGATCCAGTTCATCTACAGGCATAATCAGAATCTTTCTTATCATTTCATGCTCTTCATCTTTTTCATTTTTCACGGGCTCTTCTTTCTTCTCAATGTGCTGAGGATTCAGATTTAAGAAAAGCTGAATGTGCTCCTGAAGTAATTTTGCCGAATAAACAAGCGCATCTTCAGGATTTATTGATCCGTCAGTTGTTATTTCAAGAATGAGCTTCTCATAATCGGTTCTTTTTCCTACTCTTGTGTTTTCTAAAATATAGTTGGCAAGTTTGACCGGTGAAAAAATTGAATCCATACAGATGAATTCCATTGGCAGATTTGCCTGCTTGTTATCCTCGGATGGAACATATCCTACTCCCATTCCCATTCTCAGTTCAATATTCAGATTTGCATCTTTGTTCAATGTTGCAATGAATTTTTCCGGATTCAGTATCTCAAAATCCGCTGTATTATCCTGAAGATCTTTTGCTGTAAATTTATGTGGTCCTTTAAGATTAAATTCTATTTTTGAAGATTTTCCAGTCAGGTCTTTAAATCTTACTTCTTTAAGATTAAGAATAATTTCTGACAGATCCTCGACAACTCCTTTTAGTGTTGTAAATTCGTGCGGTGCGTCATTTATTCTGATTGCAATTATAGCGCTTCCGGGAAGTGAAGAAATTAATATCCTTCTTAAAGAATTACCTAATGTTACTCCGTATCCTCTTTCTAAAGGCTGTACTATAAATCTTCCGAAAGTATCAGAGTATGTTGATTCCTCTTTTACTATTGCTTCCGGCATTTGAAAATTATTGATCTTCATCATATTATACTTGTATATTTTATTTTTAAAATTAGAACTACTTTGAATACAACTCTACTATAAGTTGTTCGTTTGCAATGAAAGGAACTTCAGCTCTATCCGGCTCTTTCATAAATACACCTTTCATATTTGCCTTGTCAAGCGTCAGCCATGATACCATCATATTGTCCTTAATTCTTTTCATGGAGTCATGAATCAATTCAAGTTTTTTACTTTTGTCCCTTACCTGAATAGAATCTCCGGATTTCAGTAAATAAGACGGAATATTAACCGGATTTCCGTTAATTGTGAAATGCCTGTGAAGTATCAGTTGTCTTGCAGCTTTTCTCGATGGCGCTAATCCTAATCTGTAAACTGTATTGTCAAATCTTCTTTCCAGAAGTTTTACAAGATTGTCTCCTGTTACACCTGTCTTCCTTGAAGCTTCCTCAAAATATCTCCTGAACTGATTCTCGAGAACTCCGTAGGTCTTTCTTACCTTCTGTTTTTCTCTCAGCTGTATTGCATAATCGGATATTCTGGATCTTCTTGAAAGCCCGTGCTGACCGGGAGGGTAATTTCTGTCTTCTATCGGACATTTGTCAGAGAAACATTTTGTTCCCTTAAGGAATAATTTCATTCTTTCTCTTCGACATAACTTACAACTTGGTCCCGTATATCTTGCCATTTATTTTATTTATTTCCTTATTAAAAATTTATTTTATAATTTTACTGTCTTCTTTTCTTTGGCGGCCTGCATCCATTGTGCGGCAAAGGCGTAATGTCCTTGATCGATGTGATCTCTAAACCCGCAGTATTCAGTGACCTGACAGCTGCATCCCTTCCGGATCCAACTCCTTTGATCAGTACATCAATTTTTTTCATGCCTACATCCATGGCTGCTTTAGCAGCAGATTCAGCCGCTATCTGAGCTGCGAAAGGAGTATTTTTCTTTGACCCCTTAAAACCCATCTTTCCTGAAGAAGCCCAGGCAATTGTATTACCGTACATATCAGTGAGTGTCACTATCACATTGTTAAATGTTGCCTTAACATGAGCTACCCCGTTTGCATCTACCTGTACTTTCTTTTTTGTTTTCTTGAAATTCTTAGCCAATTTTTAAAACTATTTTATTAATAAATATTACCTTTAAATTTAACAAACTCCTGAACTTTACAAACTTGACAAACTTTACAAACTTAAGAATCTACTTCTTAGCCGCTACTTTCTTCTTTCCTGCAACAGTCTTCCTCTTTCCTTTTCTTGTCCTTGCATTGGTCTTTGTTCTTTGACCTCTTACAGGTAATCCTCTTCTGTGACGTTTACCTCTCAAAGTTCCTATATCCATTAATCTCTTAATGTTCATCGCTACTTCTGATTTAAGCGAACCTTCAACCTTGAATTCATTTCCAATTCCGGCTCTTATCAGATTTACTTCATCATCAGTCAGTTGTGAAACTTTCTTGTCCTCACTGATCCCTGCCTGTAAAAGTATTTTTTGTGCCGTGGATTTTCCAATTCCGAAAATTGAAGTTAATCCTATCACAACTCTTTTATTCTTTGGAAGATCTACTCCCGCTATTCTCGCCAAACTGTTTCTCCTGAAAAAATTTTTATAAAATTAATTTTATCCCTGTCTCTGTTTATGCTTAGGGTTTGTACAAATTACTCTTACAACGCCTTTACGCTTTATTATTTTGCACTTTGAACACATTTTTTTTACTGAACTTCGCACTTTCATAATATAACTTTTATATGTTTATGTAAATTATTTATATCTGTATGTAATTCTGCCTTTTGTAAGATCATATGGAGACAGTTCCACTGTAACTTTATCTCCTTGCAGTATCCTTATATAATTCATCCTCATCTTTCCTGAAATATGCGCTAATATCTCGTGACCATTTTCCAGCTTCACTTTAAAATTAGTATTTGGCAATATTTCCGAAATGATTCCGTCAACTTTTATTGCTTCTTGTTTTGCCATTTTAATTTTTTTCCTGAAAATTCAATTTATTCTCAGATTGTTAATATTTCTGCCTTTCCTTTACTTACTAAAACTGTATGTTCAAAATGAGCTGATGGTTCTTCATCCTTTGTAGATATCGTCCAGCCGTCATTCTTCTGATAAACTTTATATGTTCCGTAATTTACCATCGGCTCTATCGCAAGTACCATTCCTTCAAATAACCTCTGCTTTGATTCCGGACTGTAAAAATTCGGTATCGCCGGATCTTCATGAAGATTCTTTCCTATTCCGTGTCCTACTAATTCCCTGACTATGCCGTATCCTGATCCTTCAACGTAATTCTGAATAGCTACTGAAATATCGTTTACTTCATTCCCATCCACCGCCATTGCTATCCCTTTTAATAAAGATTCCTGCGTAACTTTCAGGAGCTTGGTTTTCTTCGGTGAAATTTCTCCGACTGCAAATGTATATGCCCCGTCTCCGTAATAACCGTTTTTCTTTACTCCAACATCTACTGATACAATATCTCCGTTTTTCAAAACTCTTTTACCCGGTAATCCATGAACTACTTCTTCATTCACTGATATACAGCTGCTTGACGGGAATATTCTTTTGTTCACCTTGTATCCTTTAAATGCCGGATATGCTTCCTTTGAAACAATAAAATCTTCTATGATCTTATCTAACTCTCCGGTTGTAATTCCTTCTTTAATAAATTTTCTTATATGTTCAAATACATCCGAAACTATTTTACAACTTTCTCTTATTAATTCTATCTCTTTCTGAGATTTTATGAGTGCCATTAAATTATTACCTTCGGGCTTTGATCTTTCCTGTCTTCATAAATCCGTCATAATGCCTCATAAGTAAATGAGATTCAATCTGCTGAAGCGTATCTAATGCAACTCCGACTATAATAAGTAAACTTGTTCCGCCAAAGAATGAAGCTAATCCTGTTGTTACTCCTAATTTCATAAGAAAAGTAGGCAGAATTGCAATGATTGCTAAAAATATTGCTCCCGGAAGAGTTATCTTAGTTAATATGTTGTCTATATAATCTGAAGTCGGCTTTCCGGGTCTTACTCCTGGAATGAATCCACCCTGCTTCTTCATATTGTCCGATACATCTTTCGGATTGAATGCAATTGCTGTATAAAAATATGTAAAGAATATTATGAGTAAAGCATATATGATAGAGTAAAACCAGCTTTCATAACTGAAGTATTTTGATATACCCTGCATAAATTCACTGTTCGGAAAAAATGACAGGAATGTGCTCGGAATAAACATTATTGACTGTGCAAATATCAAAGGCATAACACCTGCTGAATTTACTTTCATCGGAATGTATTGTGTAACTCCTCCGAATACTTTTCTTCCTACTACTCTCTTTGCATATTGTACCGGTATCTTTCGCGTTGCTACTGTAACTGCAATTACTCCGGCTATTATAAATAAGAATCCTGCAATATAAATTAACTCAATAAGAATATTTCTGGCACCTGATGATACTATCTGATATTCATCAAATACGGAATAAGGAAATCTGTCAATGATACCTATAAATATAATCAGAGAAATTCCGTTTCCTATACCTCTGTCTGTGATCTGCTCTCCAAGCCACATCATAAAAATTGTTCCTGCTGTCAGAATTATTACTGTCGATACCGTAAAGAAAAATCCCGAGATATCCGGACTTATTACACTCATGTCTCCGACGTTTCTGCTAGAAAGCTGAACACTTACACCCCATGCCTGTAAAGCTGCAACAGGTATAGTCCCCAGTCTTGTAAGCTGATTGATCTTCTTTCTGCCTTCTTCTCCTTCTTTCTGTAGTTTCTGGAAATAAGGAAAGACTGCTCCTAAAAGCTGTATTATTATAGAAGCGCTGATATATGGCATTATACCTAATGCGAAAATCGCAGCATTCTTGAATGCTCCTCCCACGAACATATCATAAAGACCGAATAACGTATTGTCTGACTGATTCTTTTGTGCTTCAGCCAATAAACTGGCGTCGATTCCGGGAAGAGTTATGTGAGCGCCTATTCTTACTACAACTAATAAAGCCAGTGTAAAGAGTAACCGGTTCCTTAATTCTTCAATCTTAAATATATTTCTGAAACTTTCTACGAATCCACTCATATTAAGACTGCTTTTCCTCCACCTTTTTCAATTTTCTCCTTAGCAGTTTTACTGAATGCATTGGCTGTTATCTCAATCTTTGACGTTATTTCACCATTTCCCAATATTTTTAAAGGCATGTTTTTACCTTTTAAAAGCTTATTGCTAATAAGATATTCCTTATCAATTTTCATTTCTTTGATCTTTCCGGAATCTATTAATGCCTGAATATCATCAAGATTGATCGTCGTAAACTCAACTCTGTTGATATTCTTAAACCCGAATTTCGGCACTCTCCTCTGCAAAGGCATCTGTCCGCCTTCAAACCATGCTCTGAATTTAGCACCTGATCTTGAATGCTGTCCCTTGTGCCCTTTGGTTGATGTACCGCCGTGACCGGATCCCTGTCCTCTGCCGACTCTCTTTTTCTTTTTCCTGGAACCTTCAGCGTATTTTAAATTACTTAAAATATCCATCTAAAATCTATTATTTATAATTCTTAAAAAACTTTTTCTACTAAATGAGAATTAAATACTTATTCAAATTTATTTTTAAAGATGAATAAGTATTTATTCTCTGTATTTAAATTTCGTTGCTACTTCTTGAAATTATAGGACATCGAAACAACACCGTACAAATCGTTTTCCTTACCGCTCAATACATTTGGTCCAATTTGTATGAATCTTTCTCCGATCAATCCGTCAAGACTGAAACTTCCAAATTGCATTCCCAATCCTAATGTTATCGTCTGGTCATTCGGACTCGTGACAGATTCCTTATATTCATATTCAAGTGCCGACGTATCAGTCAAAATCAGTTTATCTCTTGTTATTGATCTTGAATAACCAAATCTTCCCTGAAGCCAGTCTGTCAAATTCCATTCAATACCTAAATTAAATCTTGGAAAAACTATTCCTTCTTCCTTCCTTTTTAAAATTGTATTGCTGTATCCGTCCGAATAACTGGAATCCAATGAATAGCTGTGTGAAATATAACCTCCTGATACACCACCTGCAAACATTCCCTGGTCCGTCACCGGAATATTTATTCCAAGTCCGCCGATAAGATTCCAGTAATCTGATTCTCTTGATACTGCTGTGTTTGTTGTCAATGGATTTCCTGTCGGAGTCCAGTTCATAATGTCAAAAGTTACGTAAGGAACAAGCGTTACATTTGAATTCTTCAGTTTATACCAGCCTCTGTAAAAAGCATTTAATTCAAGTCCGCCGTCATTTTCTAAATTCAATGATTCGGCTGAATCTATAGTCGCATCTGCTTTATAAGTATTAAATCTTACACCAACTGTACCTTCAGTCCAGCTGCTTGCTGATGATTTTGCAAGTATACCAAAAGTTCCTCCCCAGATATTTGTAGATCTCTCTATACTGGTATTTGGCGCGGTAGTTTCGCTCGACCAGTAAGCTACATAAGGAGCTAGTCCTAAATTTATATTTGCAGATGAGTTGTATGCAATTAACGCTTTGAAAGGTACAATAGGTTTATCATTTCCTATACTCTGATAATATCTTCTTATGTCACCGAAAAAAATCTGACCTTCCTCTTTATTTAAAATCACTCCGAGAGACCATTGTTTTCCGACTCTGAAGTTTGCCGCTAAATACTGATCTCTTAACTGATATGTTGAATCCTTTGTATCATATGCATTTGAACCTGAATATCTTCCCATATCACCAAATGCATAGTTGTTATATTTATTTCCCCAGGCAGGATTTCTGTTCAGATCGATTGCGGCATCCATTATAAAGGGATTAAAACCTAAAGCTTCGTATCTTGCAGTTCCGCTGGGTATTGCATCCTGTGAAAATGTGAAACTTGTTAAACAAATTGAAAAAATAATAACTAACCCAAAAATGTGAAAAATTTTTTTCATTTTTCGTTCCCTTTCTTTTTAAATTAGCATTTTTTTTAAAATTGGAATGACCTTCATTCCAAACTCATTTATTATATTTAAATTATTGCTTGTAATTTTCTTCAACTTTTACAAGGTGTTTTACGACATTTATCATTCCCCTGATCTGAGGAGTATCTTTCTTTATTGTAAAATAATTCGGTCTGCCGAGTCCTAATGCTTCAATTGTAAGCTTCTGCTTTTTTAACCTGCCTATTATGCTTCTTGTTTGTGTTATCTTTAACATCTTATTCTGAATTTATGATTTATCAATTTAAATGATCAGGAAAATTTAATTGGCAAATAATTCCTGAAGCGTTAATCCTCTTTTGTTTGCAACTGCTTTTGCATCATTTAAAGAAGTTAATGCCTTAATAGTTGCCTTTACTACATTGTGCGGATTTGAAGAACCTAAAATCTTCGTCAGTACGTCCTGAACTCCCGCAGATTCAAGAACGGCTCTTACCTTGCTTCCGGCTATTATTCCTGTACCCGGTGATGCAGGTTTCAATAAAACCCTCGCCGCTCCGAATTTTCCTATTATCTCATGCGGAATGGTTCCTTTTATTATTGGAACTGTTATAACGTTTTTCTTTGCATCTTCAACACTTTTTCTTATTGAGTCTGTTACCTCATTTGCCTTTCCTAATCCTATGCCGACATGACCGTTCCCGTCACCTACTACCGTAACTGCAGAAAAGCTGAATCTTCTTCCGCCCTTTACTACTTTGGCAACTCTTCCGATGGAAACCATCTTTTCTTTTAATTCCAGCTCGCCTGCTTTATAAGCTTTATTTTTTCTTATCATTAATTTTAATTTCTTTCAAATTCTGTTATTGTTCTCAGGGG
>CAZLOL010000135.1:0-10473 GCA_964561045.1 uncultured Ignavibacteriaceae bacterium
TTCAAATGAATGTTATTAAAAAGATTCCATCTTTAGAAAAGATGGAATCTTTAGGTTTAGCCGTTATTAAAAAGATTCCATCTTTAGAAAAGATGGAATCTTTAGGTTTAGCCGTTATTAAAAAGATTCCATCTTTAGAAAAGATGGAATCTTTAGGTTTACACGTTGAATTTTTAGTTCCCGGACAGACTCATTCGCTGTAATGACAATCCGGAGATTTAGACTTTTAGGACAGCCCGGGCGATTTTCAATTTCATATAGATATATATATAATTTTCTAACAAACGTTTTGTATGGATGTGATTATGCTTTGTATAATTCAGAATTTATTCCTTGCATAAATGCCAGTGCCTTTAGTATAAGAAAAGAATAATCTTAAGTCTTTGTTTGAAACTAAAACAGCAGAAGCTCAGCAAACCGCATTACGGGAAATTATCTCAAAGCAGATACTGAATTAATTAGCAATGACTCAGAAGCTTCCTGGTTATATTCAAAACTATTGCAGCAAAAAAGAAATGTTTATATAATTTTTTTTAATACTTATTTAATTATGTTGATAAAATAATAGTTCTGATCGGGAAAGGTAAAACAAGACATTTCACAGATAAGATTATTTAAAAAATGAAACAACTGGAAAATAAAATCGCTTTGGTCACCGGAGGCGGATCGGGAATAGGCAGAGCAGTAGCACTGAGCTATTCAAAGGAGGGAGCAAAGGTCGTAGTTTCCGATATTGATGAAACCGGAGGAGAGTTAACAGTTTCTCAGATCAGAAAGAATTCCGGCGAAGCTGTATTTATCAGAGCAGATGTCTCGAATCCCGGAGATCATGAATCATTAATAAAAAGCACAATAGAGAAATTCGGAGCGCTCCACATTGCATGCAATAATGCAGGTATAGGAGGAGCATCAGCGCCGGTGGGAGAATATACTGTTGAAGGCTGGGATAAAGTCATCAGCATAAATCTATCGGGTGTATTTTACGGGATGCATTATCAGATTCCTGAAATGATCAAAGCAGGAGGCGGTGTGATCGTTAACATGTCATCCATACTCGGAAAGGTCGGATTAAGAAATTCTCCTGCATACGTAGCGGCAAAACACGGCGTAGTCGGACTTACTAAAAATGCAGCACTGGAATACAGCACAAAAAATATACGTATAAATTCAGTTGGTCCGGCATTCATTAAAACTCCGCTGATCAGGGAGATTGATGAAAAACATCTTATTTCATTGCATCCGGTCGGAAGGCTTGGACTGCCTGAAGAAGTCGCTGAGCTTGTGGTATTTCTCAGTTCCGATAAAGCATCGTTTATTACCGGCGCATATTTTCCGATTGACGGAGGATATTTAGCACAGTAAGATTTGCAGAAATTAAGATTGAATTTAATCTCCATCTGTTGATTTGTCAGCTGCTCAGAGGGAAGAGATAATATCAATATATCAAGTTTCCGCGATGATTGCGGAAATATGTTTCATAAAAAAAAATAATTTTGGTAAATACAGATTTTGAGTTACAGCCGGTTCTGGAAAATGATATCATCAGAATTGTTCCTTTAAAGGAAGATGACTTTGAGAGTCTGTATGAAGTTGCATCTGATCCTATGATCTGGGAGCAGCATCCGAATAAGGACAGGTATAAGAGGGAAGTGTTTAAGAATTTTTTTAAAGGAGCAATAGAATCAGGAGGAGCATATTTAGTTTATGATAATATAACCGGTAAACCAATTGGCAGCACAAGATATTACGGATATGATAAAACTGACAGTTCAGTTTCGATCGGCTATACGTTTCTTTCCAGGGATCATTGGGGGACAACATTTAACAGAGCATTGAAGACATTAATGCTTGATCATGCATTTAAATATGTAAGCAAGGTTTATTTCCACATCGGTGCCGTTAATATCAGATCTCAGAAAGCGATATTAAAATTAGGAGCAGTGAAAATTGATGAAGTCGAAATGGAATATTACGGTGAAGATAAGAAACTGAATTATGTTTATGAGATAAATAAAGTACACTGGCTCAGGATTAATGAACAAGATTACAATTAAGAATACAAATGATAACAGCCGAAAATATTTTTCAGACACTTCTAAAAGGGGAAGTTGATGAGGCCGGGCAGGTAAAATCTTTTCCAGCCGGAACGGTTATAATAAATTTTAATTCGTACATAAGTTCGATACCGATAATTCTTTCCGGAAGTATAAAAGTCATACGTACAGACGAAGAAGGCAGGGAGATATTATTGTACTATATCAAGCCGGGCGAAAGCTGCATTATGTCTTTTCTTGCAGGCATGCATAATGACACGAGTAAGATCAAAGCGATCGTAGAGGAAGATGCAGAACTGCTGCTGATACCTGTAGACAAGGCAAAACAATGGATAAGGGATTTCCCCGAATGGACGGATTTTATTTTAAATCTTTATCAGAAGCGTTTTGAAGAACTTCTTGAGGTTGTAAATGCAATAGCATTTCAGAAAGCAGACATAAGACTTATGAACCTGCTGAATCAGAAATCACAACTGTTTAATTCCAGGGAAATTAAAGTTACTCATCAGCAGCTTGCAGATGAAACCGGGTTGTCACGGGAAGCCGTAAGCCGTATATTAAAACAGCTGGAAAAAGACGGACTTCTTTCAATAGCAAGAAACAAGATAATTCTTATGTGACATTCATCACAGATAAATCTTCAGCAAATCAGTATTTTTGTATATGCATTCAACCATATTATAAATCAAAATAAAAAACACTATGAAACCAAACATGGGTTCAGCCGATAAGATCATAAGGTACATACTGGCATTAATTGCAATTGTGCTTTATATGACAAACACAGTCACAGGTACTTTGGGAATTGTGATTTTAGTAGTTGCAGGGGTAATGATCCTGACAAACCTTCTGAGCTTCTGCCCTTTATATTCAATCTTAGGAGTAAACACCTGTAAAAAAATTAATTAAAAAAATATAAATGTTTGACATATTAAAAGAGTTATTCAAAACAGAAAAAACCGATTATGCGAAATTGATAAGAGAAGGTGCAGTTATAGTTGATGTTCGAAGTAAAAATGAATATTCAGCCGGACATATAAAAGGTTCGGTCAACATACCGGTTGAAATGCTCCGTGACAATCTTAACAAGATTAAAGATACGAATAAAACAATTATAACCTGCTGCGCCACCGGAATGAGGAGCTCATCAGCAAAAAGCATACTGAGGTCAAATGGCTATTCAAGCGTATATAACGGCGGAGGATGGCAGAGTTTAAATTCAAAAATTAAATAATAAAAAAATGGAATCTCACTATTATAACATAGATATAAACTGGAACAAAGACCGCAGGGGAATAATGTGTTCACCGGAATTAAGGCAAACCGGAGGAGAACAAAACGGGTGCATTGAAGTTGCCACTCCTCCTGAGTTCCCTAAAGGCATACCCGGAATATGGTCACCCGAACATTTATTTACCGCGTCCGTTACGAGCTGCCTAATGACGACATTTCTGTCAATTGCGGAAAATTCAAAACTGGAATTTTCAGATTTCAGCTGCAGATCAAAGGGTAAACTTGAGCAGATAGATGGTAAATTTCAGATGTCAGAAGTGATACTTGAACCGACAGTAACAATTATAAATGAAAAAGACAGGGAAAAAGCAGAAAGGATCCTGATCAAATCCGAAGCAGCATGTCTGATATCTAATTCAGTAAAGTCAAAGATATCATTGATACCGGAGATAAAAATTGCTGATAAGGTTTAAAATATATTAAACCGAGGCAATACATTATTTAAAAAAATATAAAACTCAGAATGAAAATATATCTTATCATAAGCATCATATTTACAGCAGTATTATTCAGCAGCTGTGACAGCGTAAAAACGCAGAATAATAAGTCATCTTTACAGGCATCTGAATTTTCAGAAAAAATAAAAGATCAGCAGGGAGCACAGGTTATAGATGTAAGGACTGGCGCTGAATTCAAAAAGGGACATTTGCAGAATGCAAAGAACATAGATTGGAACAGCAGCGGATTTGCGAAACAGATAAATGCTCTTGACAAAAACAAGCCTGTTTTTGTTTATTGCTTAAGCGGAAGCAGAAGTTCTTCAGCCGTTAATAAGATGATTTCAGAAGGATTCAGGGAAGTATATGAATTAAACGGCGGTGTGATAAAATGGAGAAACGCAAATCTTCCTCTGACCACACTTTCAGAAAGCGTAAATTCAGGAATGACAATGAAGCAATTTGATGATTTACTTAACACAGATAAATCCGTACTTGTTGATTTTTATGCAGACTGGTGTGAACCATGCAGAAAAATAAAACCATACCTGGATGAAATATCAAACGAGATGCCTGAAAAAGTATCAGTTGTGCGAGTAAATGTAGATGAAAATCCGGAGCTAAGCAATGTAATGAAAATTGATGCGATCCCCGATCTTCGAATTTACAAGAACAAAGAACTGAAGTGGTCAAATAAAGGATATATCGGAAAAGAGGAATTGAAAAAAAATATTCTGTCGAATTGAAATATTTTTGATGATGATGTCAGTCAGGCTGATTTTCATTGGAGATTATTTAATCATTAAATTGTTAAAGTCACATTAAGTTACACATCAAAATATTCCTCTCATATTTCTCTCTGAGAAACATCTGAAAAACCAATTCAGCGATACCGGTATTCCTGGGGTTCCGGCGGGAATCCATTCCTGAATTCACTCTGCAGATTAAATCCCCGGTAATAGTATTCAAGATTGAAAAATAGAGCTTACGGAATTCCCTAAATTATAAACAATATTTCATAAGGCTTAGCATTCAATTTTATGACTTATGTCATAGACAGGAATGATTAATATCATTCATTAATATTTGACAGATAGATTATATTAAAGTAAAATATTCTGTGAAAAAATCAATCTTAGTCAAACATGTACTTCCATTCCTTCAATGGTATGGACTAATGATCTTACTGGCAATTGTAATAGATTACTTTCTGCACAGAATGCAACTGGTAACTGCCGGAAAATATCTCGGGTATGCCGGAACAGGTTTAATAATCATCTCTTTTATATATTCACTTCGTAAGCGTAAATTAATTAAATCAGGATCTCCGAAAAAGCTTTTAATGCTTCATGAATATCTTGCCTGGATCGGTTCAATACTTATACTTGTTCATGCAGGGATCCATTTTAATGCTTTATTACCATGGCTGGCAGTCATGATGCTGCTGATCGCCGTTGCCAGCGGACTGGTAGGTAAATTTCTTTTAAAGAATGCAAGTGAAACATTAAGAGAAAAGAGAAAAGGGTTGATTGATTCCGGTATGAGCACAGAAGAAGCGGATAATAAATTATTTATAGATTCAGTTACTGTTGATATGATGAAAAAGTGGAGATTGGTTCATTATCCGATAACACTTCTGCTGGGAATTCTTTCCTTATTGCACATAGTCACTATCATAATGTTTTGATAATGAAAAAAGTATACATATATGGTATCACTTTAATAATAGTATTGCTGATGTATCAGTTTCCTTATCTAATGCTGAATCCCGGTGAACTTGTTTCCGGTCATCAGGATCTGAAGGAAAAATGCTTCTCATGTCATCAGCCGTTTTGGGGAATCGAAAATGGAAGGTGTATTTCCTGTCACAAACCTGATGAGATAGGAATAAAAAAAGTAAATGCATCCGATGTAAATTCCGTAAAAAAGAAAGTTTCTTTTCATGGCAAACTTTTAAGTCAAAAGTGTACTGCGTGTCATACTGATCACAATGGAATTAATCCTGATCTGACTCTGTATCAATTTAATCATGAACTTTTAACAGAAGCGATCAGATCAAAGTGTAATGATTGTCATGAGCAACCCGGTGATAAGCTGCATCCTCAGCTTTCAACCGATTGTAAGAACTGTCATAATACAACAGGCTGGAAATCATCAGTATTGTTTAATCACGATATGATCAAAAGTGCTGATAAAAACAATTGTGTTTTATGCCATCAGAAGCCAAATGATACATTTCATATTTCAGTAGAAGATAACTGCAATAAATGCCATACAACTGTAAAATGGATACCGTCCACTTTTGATCATTCTCCATATTTTCAGTTTGATAAAAATCATAATGCAAAATGCAATGTTTGTCATACAGACAATAATTATAAAGCTTATACATGCTATGGCTGTCATGAACATTCGCTCAATAAAATAATGTCAGAACATAATGAAGAGGGTATAACAAATATAAATGATTGTGCCGAATGTCACAAAAGCGGAAGTGAGCATGATATCAGAAAGAACGGAAATTCAGGTAAAGGATCAGATATGAAGGAAAGTGAAAAGAGTAATGGAAATAACTCATCACCGGATAATGTAAGAGAAAGTGAAAATAAAGATAGAAAACACAAGGAAAAAAAAGATGAAGATGATGATTAAATTATTTTCGCATTAATTTTTAGCTTATCAGGTTACTTCAAAACATATCAGAAAGTAATCAGCTCAAAACGATAATAAAGTGTTCCGCAAAAAAGAATAAGATATAATGAAAACTTTTAATCAGGTAAAAACAGACTTACAATGCTGAGTAAAACTACACCAAATTATTAGATAGATTGATTAATCGGTATTAAGTAATTTTAAACAGTTAATTACTTCTTGTCTATAAATAAATTGGACAACAGGAGGTTAAGGGAAATGGAAAGAATAATTAAAAGGAGCAACACTCCCGATGAACTAAGTCCCGGCTGGGACGACCTTGCAGATTTCTATTTTCAGAGAAAAGAATTCCTCAGTTATCTTCACAAATATAATCCCTGTTCACAAAGATATTACGAACTTTACTGCGGCGACAAACTAACGGCTGCTACCGTGGTATTTACAATAAAATTCAATATTCTCACATTTGTAAATATTCCAAGTCCGCTTAAGGTTCAGATAATCGGATTACCTGTTTCCGTGGCTTCACCGCCGGTGATTGGCAATCCTGAGGAATTTAACTTTTTACTTTCAGAAATAATCAAATCAGAGTCAGGGCTTATATTCGGGATCAATTTACCGGAAGATTATTTGCTTGAAAAAGTAGTGAACATGAGATCACTGCCGTCGGTCGTTCTGAAATTAGGCTGCAATAATTTCAGCAGCTACGAAAAATCTCTCCGGCATGATTACCGCAGGAGGTTACACAGGATACGTGAGAAATTTGCCGGTGTGAGAACGGAAGTTACAGACTGTTCATCTTTCAGTAATGAGCATTATTCACTGTACATGCAGATAATGAAAAAGACAACTACCAAGGTTGAGACTCTAAGTTTTGAATCATTCAGAAATCTTCCTTCGAATTTCATGCTTACAACTTATTATTATGATGACAAAATGCTCTGCTGGCATATAGTCTGCAGGGACACGGATCTTATGTTTTTTTATTTCGGAGGAATGAATTATTCTCTCAGGGATAAATACCAGTCATACAATAATAATCTGATAGGAATAGTTGAAGATGCTTTTAAACTGAATTATGAATTAATAGATCTCGGACAGACGGCTGAAATTGCAAAGACACGGCTTGGAGGAATACTGAGTGACAGAAGAATGTTTTTTTACCACAGGAATCCTGTGATTCTTTCACTGCTCAGATTTTTCAGAAATGTAATTGCTTATACTAAAACCAATAAGGAACCGCATGTATTTAAATTTGCAAACTGAATAACATTAAAAGATACGGTTATGAGAGTTTTACTGATCAGACCGAAACCGGCACCGGAAACAATAGGCTTACAGCATTTAATGGTTGTAGAACCTCTGGAACTTGAGATTTTAGCTACACTGATCAAAAGAGGCAATCAACTGAGAATCATTGATATGATTCTGGAGAGCATAGACCTTAACTTTTTTGTAGAAGAATTCAAACCCGATGCAGTCTGCATCACCGGATATATAACACACATACCTGTCATACTTCAATACTGTCGCACCATTAAAAATATCAATAAAGAAATAAAAACAATTACCGGGGGAGTTCATGTCGAAAAATTCCCGGAAGATATTGATGATGTAAATGTGGACTTCAGAGTAGTAAGAAACGCGGCTGTAACTTTTCCAAAGCTGATAGATCATCTTGCAGGAAGATCGGAATTCCCGCCGGGAGTATTGAGGGCAGGTGAAATGCTGGACGAAGAGAAGCTTCCAGAATATGACTTTTACGCTCCAATACCGGACCGTTCATTTACGGAAAAGTACAGGAATAAATATTTTTATATCTTTCATGATAAGGTGGCATTGATGAAGACATCTTACGGGTGTCCTTATAAATGCAAATTCTGTTTCTGCAGGAAAATAACCGGGGATAAATATTTTGCGCGTCCGCTTAATGAAGTAATGGATGAGCTGTCAGGAATAAAGGAAAAGGAGATCTATATTGTAGATGATGATTTTCTTATCAGTGCAAACAGAATAAGAGAATTCATAAGATCACTGAAAGAAATGAATATCAGGAAAAGATTTCTTGTTTACGGAAGAGCGGATTTTATAGCAGGAAATCCCGAACTGATAAAGGAATTCCATGATGTCGGTCTGAGGACTGTAATCGTCGGACTGGAATCATTTGATGATACTGAGCTGAAGGGCTTCAACAAACAAACTGACAGCAGCGTCAACAGGCAGGCATTGAAAGTTCTGAACAATTATCATGTTGATTGTTATGCGGCAGTTATAATCTCCCCTTCATGGAGTAAAGGAGACTTTCTAAAGGCAGGTGATGTAATGTGTGAACTCGGGATCAAGTTTATAAATCTGCAGCCGTTAACTCCGCTGAAGGGTACAGGATTATCAGTTAATGAAGGTGATCTGATAATCAGCAGGAAAGATTTTGCAAAATGGGATCTTGCTCATGTGACCATACGTCCGGAAAAAATGAGTTTAAAGGAATTCTATGAAAACATTTTAAATCTGTACATAAAGATAATTCAAAATCCGCGGAATATTTTAAGCAATTTAAAGTATCCTCTGCACACACAATTTAAAATGATCAGAGGAATGTACAGGGTAAAACAGCAATACAAAAATAAGATAATGGAGACCGGGGAATATGCCGAAAGTTTTATTAATACAGCCGTCCCAGTACCTCACTAACGGAGATATAGTAAAGCAGAAGAAACTGTATCTTCCGGGATTAGTGTTTCCGCTCCTTGCAGCGATGGTTCCATCCGGCTGGAAAACAGAAGTGAAGCTTGAAGTAATTGATGACATTGACTTTGATTCTGATGCAGACATAGTCGGTATAGGAGCGATGGGTCATTCCATATACAGGGCATATGATTTAGCAAAGGAGTTCAGAAGAAGAGGAAAGACAGTTTTCATGGGAGGTTATATGACTTCAATGATCCCCGATATCACATTGAAATATGCAGACGGAATTGTAATTGGTGATGCTGAAATCTCTTTTCCGGAATTATTGTCGGATTTTGAAAAGACTGGGCAGATAGACAGAATTTATAATAATCCTGTAAGCAGTCTTAGAAATCTGCCGATGCCGAAATATGAACTTCTTACTGAGAAAAGCATTGGAGACATGCTGCCAGTGCAGGCAGGGAGGGGATGCAATCATACATGCAGCTTTTGTTCTATTGCATGCTTATATAAAGGACGCCACATGTCAAGACCGGTTGATGAAGTAATAAGGGACATCAAAAAAATTAAAAGTCTGGGATTCAATAAATTCTATATGATCGATGATAACATTCTTAACAGTCCTTCTTATCTGAAAGACCTTTGCACGGCGATACTTCCCCTGAAAATGAAATGGTCAAGTCAGTGCACCATGAATATTGCGAGGAATGAGTCTTTATTAAAACTTGCCGCAGATTCGGGATGTGAGATTCTCAGCCTTGGAATAGAAAGTATTTCTCAGGAAGGCTTAGATAAGCTGAATAAAAAATGGCTCAGGGTTGATGATCATGAGAAACTGATGGAAGCCTTTAATAAAGCAGGCATAATGATAAGCGCGGAAATGATAGTGGGAACTGATAATGATACGGCAGAATCTCTGAGGGCAACTTATGATTTTATTAAAAAGTGCAGAATCCCATTGCTGAGGATTTATTTCCTGACACCGATTCCGTCGACCAAACTGTATTTCGAACTAAAAGAAGCTGGCAGATTAATGCATGAAGATTTCAGCCATTACAGCGCAGCTGAATGCGTTCATTATCCGGAAAACATAACACCTGAAGAGCTGACAGAGATGTATAACTGGCTTAATGCGAAAATATTTTCAATTCACGGAATTGTTTACAGGACTCTTCTGAACAGGCAGATGCTGAAACATCCTTTGAATTATATCTTTGCTTTTGCAGTAAATCTTCATTACAGGTCTTATATAAAGAGAGGAGAAACTCCGCTTATAGTTTGATAAGTTTGTCAGGTTTATCAAGTTTGTCAAGTTTGTCAAGTTTGTCAAGTTTATCAAGTTTGTCAAG
>CAZLOL010000136.1:0-10411 GCA_964561045.1 uncultured Ignavibacteriaceae bacterium
TAACTCGTAACTCGTAACTCGTAACTCGTAACTTGTAACTTGTAACTTGTAACTTGTAACTCCTAATACTTAATACTTAATGTCCAGATTAATTCTAAAAAAAAACGAAGACAGGAGATTAAAGCTCGGGCATCAGTGGATATTCAGCAATGAGCTTGAAAGAACTGAAGGTTCTCCGGAAAACGGAGAGGTGGTGGAATTGTTCTCAAGCAGCGGCAAATTCCTCGGGAAAGGTTTTTACAATAAAAATTCACTGATAGCATACAGGCACCTGACGGATAAGGATGAGGAAATAGACAGGGCATTCTTATTTAAAAGGATCAGCATGGCAAATTCCCTGAGGAAGAAAATTAATCCCGGAAGGGAAGTTTACAGGCTTGTCAACAGCGAGAGTGATTATTTACCCGGTCTGATAATAGACAGGTTTGAAGATAAATTTTCATATCAGATATTTTCATTCGGAATGAATGAGTATGCTGAGATCATTAAAGAAATACTCATCGAGAATTTCAAAGCCGTTCTGATTGCTGAAAAGAATGACAACGAACTGAGGGTTCTTGAAGGACTTGAGAAAAGAGAAGGTATCGTTTATGAGAAAATGAATGGTGAAGATAAGACTTTCATAGTCAGCATAGACGGCATAAAATACAGTATAGACCTTATGAACGGTCAGAAGACTGGTTTTTATCTTGATCAGTGTGAAAACAGGTTATTGATTCGCAGATATGTAAATGAAAAAAGCAGGGTGCTTGATCTTTTCTGCAACGAAGGAGGTTTCGCTCTGAATGCAGCTTATGCAGGCGCAGGTGATGTTACGGCAGTGGATTCATCTGAACATTCAATATCAGCAGCCGGGAAAAATGCCGGACTGAATAATTCAGGGAATATCAATTTCATAACAGGTGATGTCTTTAATTATATCAATGAACTTTTTCAGACACAGGAAAGATATGATATGATCATACTTGACCCGCCTTCATTTACGAAATCAAGGAAGAACCTTTACACGGCTTTAAAAGGTTACGCAGAACTGAATTATAAAGCAATGAGACTGTTAAAGCCAAATTCATTTCTGTTCACATTTTCATGTTCTTTTCATATAAGCGAGAAAAGTTTTGAGGAAATGCTCATTAAAAGTTCAGAAGAAGCTAAAAGAAAAATACAGATAGTTGAATTCAGGAACAGTTCTTTTGATCATCCGGTGCTGCCGCAGATGCCGGAAACTAAATATCTTAAAGGCTATTTCTTGAGAGTGCTATAATTTCTTATTTGAACTTAGTCTTAATAAGGATTATATTTGTATAATTATTATTTAAAATATTAACTGCAGATCAGACGGATTAAAGTAATAATAAAGCCTGATTTTTTTGACAGTTTAATGAAATTAAATTAAAGTAAAATGAGTTCAGATAAAAAAAGTTTCGTAGCAATAAACTATATAAGCTGCAAGGATTTTTACAGACCAAGATTTGAAGAATTATTCGGAACAAGAGCGCATGCAATTGACAGAATGCCGGGATTTGAATTTATGGAAGTGCTGAAACCAAGGGACGGAAAAGGGGATTACCTGATTGTCAGTCACTGGGATACTGAAGATGCATTTAAAGAATGGACAAAGTCAAAAGAATTCATCGAAGGACATAAAAGGGGATTCGAAGACATTAAGATCGCAAAAGAAAAAGGGGAAGAACTTCCAATGACTTCTGATTTTAAAACATACGAGGTAATTGCAAGATAATAAAAGTGAAAGTATTATCAGCCGGATAAGGAAGCCGGGTATCATTGGATTTATTTTGTTCCTCTTAAAGGATTATTATGGCTGGTCATACCATATATTATAACAATATTTTTTTAAACAAAGCAATATCATAAACAAATAAAAATAAAAAAGGAGAATACGTGAAAAAGAAATTTAGTTTTAAATTATTTGAAATAATAATTATAGCATTGTTATTTGTTTCGATCTACAGCTGCAGTGATGACGATGAAACAAATCCGGTTACACCGACAGGACCTGATGCAAAATCAATTAACGGTAAAGTTACATTTGTTGATACTAACTTCATTTTATCCGGCGGTACTTACCTTATTTCTGCATACCCTTCCACAGGATGGCCTCCGACAAGCGGACCTGCTGCTTATGATACCATAAATATAACAAGGACAAATAATGTACTAAACCTGGTTTATAATTATAAGCTTGTTGATCTTAATCCGGGAAATTATGTAGTATCAGTCGGATTCAGAAAGAGCACGGGAGGACAAAGTCCTATAATGTCAATTTACGGCTGTGATACTGCAAGGGCTATTTATCCGGCAGGGCTTGCATGTCTCTTCGCACCTTCAAAATACGCAACGATAGGATCAGAAAATCAGGGAACGGCAGGAATAGATATGCTGTCATGGTCAGATACGACAAAGAAGATATATTAATATATTAATGAACTTTTTTTTTAACATTACTTTTTTAATAAACAGAAGCAGGATCATTTTAAAAATGGTTCTGCTTTTTCTTTTTTTGAACCTGAATGCTGATATATTTGCGCAGGGTTCGCTGGAAGGGAAAGTGATAGACGAAGAGACAAGTTCAGTAATAGGCCTTGCTAACATCAGGATAAACAGGGCTGATTCAAAAGAATATCTTCAGACACAATCGGAAGTTTCGGGTGTGTATAAATTCAGAAACATTGAATCGGGATTATATGAGATAACGGTTACATGCATGGGATATGAAGATTACAAGAACAAGATAATGATAGAGGCATCTAAAACTAAGTCACTGAATATATTTTTAAAAACGGAAGAAATAGAAATTGAAAGAATAAATGTAACTTCTACAAAGACCGAAGTGACTCTGCAGCAGACTCCTTCATCCATTTCCATTGTATCTGCAGATGAGATAAAAAAGAAAAATATCAGAACATTCGACAATGTACTTGAACAGGTGCAGGGAGTAACTCTTAACCGGAGCAGCGGGATAAATGTAAATTCGCTTTCCATAAGAGGTTCCTCGGATGTAGCGGGCGGAGGAATTGGAAACCGCGTGCTGCTGCTGCTTGACGGAAGACCTTCTCTTACCGGTGATTCGAAGGGAGCCCTTTGGTCATTGATACCTGTGTCTATTATTGAGAGAACTGAAGTAGTCAAAGGCGCATTCTCTTCGCTTTACGGTTCGAGCGCGATTGGCGGAGTCGTGAATGTCATTACAAAGAAGCCGACTTACAATTCATTTACCGGGATAAATTTCAACTACGGTTTTTATCAGAAACTTTCCGACAGCTTGAAGTTCACGGACAACCTGCTGACATTTACATCGGCTGACATCATACACAGCAACACAATAAAGAAATTCTCTTACCTTCTGAATCTCAATTACAATAATAATGACGGACATTCGCAGCAGACTAATTATGATTTCTATTCCGGAATCGGAAAATTCACATTTGATGTATTCGGGAACAGGGATCTTGAAGTTACGCTGCAGTACACTAATTCCAACAGCGGATTCCCTCATTACTGGAGAAAGCAGGCAGGAAGCGTTGCTGATCCTTACAGAGTCGCCGACTATTATATAGGTGATAAAATTAAAAAGGAAACTCAGAGCTACGATCTGTTTTACAGGGCAATACCAAACTCCACTTCAAAATATACTACCAGATTTTATTACTATTATCTTAACAGCAATTCATATTATAATCCTAACAATCCGGTATCTATTGAATTTGCGGACACAGGGAAAGGTCTTAACACTTATATTGACTCTTATAATATTGGCAATATTTCTCAGGTTGACTTTCAGCTCGGAAAGAATAACTATCTGGTTTCGGGAATTGATTTTCAGATGAACATTGTTAAGTCGGATCCGGAGGAGATATTATACGGGAATCAGCAGATGAATAATATCGGAATATTCGCGCAGGATCAGCTGAAGGTGATCAAGGATAAATACGGAAATGCCGAGCTTGAAGCAACACTCGGCGCAAGACTCGATCTCAACAAGGTTGTTTCAGGAATACAGTCATTTGAGCTTAGTCCTAAATTCTCCGTTGTATATTCTCCGGTAACATCCAATGACGTTATTAAAAATACAGCTTACAGATTTTTAGTCGGAAGGGCATTCAGAGCTCCGTCAATAGCGGAGATATATTTTAAAAAGGAATTGTTCGGAGGATTTGATTTCCTGTATAATCCGAATCTGCTTCCGGAACAAATGATATCTGCCGAAGTCGGTGTGAGAAAGCAGTTCACAAACAGGTTCACTCTGGACCTGGCGTTCTTCTTCAATCAGTATAAAGATCTTATACAATATGTCAACACCGGAACTTCAATATACGGACCATTTCAGGTACAGAATATAGCCGATTCACAGATTAAGGGGTTTGAATTTTCTTTAGACTATAATTCAAAACTCAAAATCGGGAATAATCCTTTTGAATATTTTTTTAACATAAGCTATACTTATCTCAACGCCAGGGATCTTTCTGCAAACAGGACTGATGACTATCTTCCATACAAGCCGGTGAATAATTTCCTTTTCACGACCAACTTCGCTTATTACGGATTCAATCTTGACGTCAACGGAAAATATCTGAGCGCAATAGATGAAGTTCTTTTCTATAAACTCGAAGAGCCGGAGTCTTATTTTCTTGTCGGAATGAAACTAAGCAAGGAAATTACAAAAAAAATGTCTTTCTTCATCGGTATCAATAACCTTTTCGACGTATCGTATCAGGAGCTTGAAAGAATACAGGCTCCGAACAGAAATTTCAATTCCGGTTTCAGCCTCGAGTTTTGATTTAATTTCAAATTTCAAAATATAAATCCCAAATTCCAAATCCCAAATCCCAAGTTAAAATAAGTGTTTCCACTCATACAAATCGTGAGGAAACCTCTATATACATTTAAGCGTAGAATACTTAGCTTTAAGTAATTCAACCCCAAAAAAACCTGTACACACCAGCTCTTTAGAATTATTCCGCTATATTTCACCCAAAGTAAACCCATGAAATCTGCAATAAAATTAGCTTCGGTACCCAAAGCCGGGGCTTTTCCATTTTTTATAAGGAAACTTATAAAAGTAAGATATCTATTTCAGATAATTTCTGAAGTTTAAATCTGAATTGTAAAATTTGAATAATTTGCCTATTTGCTAAAAAATAATTTTTATAATGATAAAGTCTCCGGCAATTGAAATATTAAAATCATTCAGCAAAGAGGAATTTAGAAGTTTTGTGAGATTTGCGGAATCACCTTACTTCAACAAAAATTCAAATTTAATGAAAATGGTGAAATATTTAAAAAAAATATCTCCTGAATTTACCGGGGATAAATTAGCGGATGAAAAAATATGGTCAGCTTTATTCGGCAGGAGGAAATTTAATTACGGAGTTTTGAAAAATCTTACTCATGAGTTAAGAAAACTTACGGATAAATTCATTTCCATAGAAATTTATTCGACAAATGAATTACAGATAAATCATAATATCTTGCAATATGCAATTTATAAATCTCTTCCTGAAATATTCGAAAAGACCTTTACAAACACATTGAAAAAATATTCAGATAAGAAAATAACCTTTGATAATTACTATTACAGGTATAAGGCAATGGATATCAACAGAGCATTCAATGTCTATTTTGGAAAAACAGGCGACAGGCATAAGCAAAGCGGCGCAAAGTGCATGGATGAACTGACCTTTTATTTTTTCTCAAGCTATTTTTATAATTCTTACTGCGAGATTGTAGAATCCATATTTTACAATTTCAAATCAGATCATACAAATATCAGGATTTACACCGGTATTTACAGGAAAATTCTATACGGGAAAAACTTACTTTCGGATATTTTTTATAATGCTGTAATGATGTTTCTGGAAAGTGACAGTTTTAGTTACTTTATTGAGCTTCGGAAATTATTCTATGAAAATTTTAATAAACTCCATAATGATATTTCTTACAACATAGGAGCTGTCCTGACAACATACTGCATGCTTTCAAAACCTGTCCCGGGTAAAAATTATATTCAGGAGGAGTTTGATATTTTATATTTTCTATATAAAAACAATGTTTTAAAACACAGCACACATAAGTATTTAGACGTAAATATATTTTCTAAATTTACCGATTACTGCGTATTGCTGAATAAACCGGAGCTGTGCGAAGAGCTGATAGAAAAATTCAAAAACCAACTCAATCCCATTCATGGTGAAATTAGAGTTCAGATAGCGGATTCACATCTTCAGAATTATCTAAAGAACTATGATAAAGCACTTGAGATAATTTCCTCATCCAAACCTGTAAGCTATGATGAAAAATTGAAAATACGGGGTATTGAGTTAATTGTTAATTTTAACATGAAGAATCATGAAACTGTTTATAATCTTTTGAGAAATTTCAGATCTTTCATTGAATATGGAAAAGTATTAAGCCAAAATCATCGTGAAATATTCATGAAATTTCATAATTATCTGAAAAAACTAACTGATATAATGACTAACCCTTACGATTTTTTAAAAATTGAGAATGAGCTTTCGATAATGCTTGATAAGATTCGCCATGAAAAGGTCGCCAACAGGAAATGGCTTATATCGGTATTGATTGAGATGCATGAAAAAAGTAAAAAAAATTCCTTAAAAAAGAAAAAGGCAAAATAAATTTAAAGAAAGCTCAGAAGATAATATAACCCTAATCATATTAAATACTGCCTCTGATAAAAAAAAAATTAAGAATAAATTGAATTCATGTATAAAGTATAATTGTGAATAAATTTATTTCCGTATAGTACAAATTGTTTAAAATCCTTTCGAAACAACACATAAATTGAAAATTCTCTCTTACTATTCGGAAAAATCAAAGTGAAAAAATGAATTTCTTCTGTTTTGATAATTATAATTAATGAATTAGGTTTGTAAAGATTTTTTAACATCCCTGAGTGACATCAGTTAATTTAAATTAAATAAATTATCAATCATACTTCCCGAATGTCACTCAGGAAGAAGCCAGAAGTCCTGCTTCAGAAATGAAGCAGGATAGAAGGCTAATAAGATTTGGAATTTGGAATTTCGGATTTGGAATTTGAATTGATCGATTTCTTTTACTATTAACTATTAACTATTAACTTAAATTAATTACTCATGAAAAAAATTTACATCAAAGTATTTACACTCCTGTTTATGCTTGCTTTAAATTCAGTGCTGTCAGCGCAGTGGGATACATTAAACACAGGAACTAATTCTGATTTATATGCAGTACAGTTCGTCAATTCAAGCACAGGATGGATTGCAGGCGCAGGCGGTATCATTAAGAAATCAGTTGATGGCGGCAGCAGCTGGATTTCTCAAAGCAGTAAGACATTACAAACCCTGAGAAGGATAATTATGATTGATGCAAATACAGGATTCATTTGCGGAGATTCCGGAAAGATACTAAAGACTACTAACAGCGGAACTAACTGGAACAACACCAACACAAGCAGTAACATTGCAAATATTTATGCAATGGACTTTATAGATGCTTCAACGGGTATATGCGCCAATGAAACAAGAACTCAGTTTAAAACAACTAACGGCGGTACTAACTGGACAAGCAGTACCATGAGTGGTGTATCTTCACTTCTGTCGATTTACGGGATAGATATGACAGATTCTAATACTGTATATGTAAGTACAGGATCAGGTTTTTTAACATCTGCAAAAGTTTATAAATCAGTGAACTCCGGAACAAACTACATCGCTTCATTGAATGATGCAGCGAATTTTTCATCTACAACTATCAATGATGTAAAATTCATTAACTCATCTACCGGATATGCCGGAGCTTCCAATAATAATCTTGCCCGGACAACTGACGGAGGGACCACCTGGGTCGTAAAATCTTTTCCAAAAGGCATTAATCAAATCTCATTTCCTGATTCAGATAATTTATACATATGCGGAGAGGATTTGTTCAAAGCAAAATCCGATAACAACGGAGCTAACTGGACAATTGACTATAACTACAATACTGCAGTAACAATCTATGGAATATCTTTCATAAACAGCACAACAGGATGGATTTGCGGATCAGACGGTGTGCTTTTTAAAACAACAAGCGGCGGAGGCATTCCTCCTTCATGCAACATCATAAATTCTTCATGGGTTAATACAAATGTAAATGTAACAACATGCAATGAAAGTATAGTTGATGACTGCGGAAATATTTATACAACAGGATATACCGGTTCTCCTGATACTAATATTATCACACAAAAATACAGTTCGTCAGGATATCTTTACTGGTCCAAGACCTATAACGGATCAGGCAACGGAAATGATGGAGGAGTAAAGATCAAGCTCGACAATGACGGAAATGTATTTGTTGCAGGATACGCAACAGGTTCAACAACCGGTAAGGATTTCGTTCTGATAAAATATTTATCTGACGGACAGCGTGAATGGGTAAAGACTTATGATACATTAAATCAAATTGAAGAGAGTGTTGATATGACCATTGATAATTCAGGGAATGTATTAATTGCCGGCACCTATTACGCTCCGGAAGATATTAGAAAAGTAAAAATCCTGAAATATAATACTAATGGTGATCTTCAATGGACCAGGGAGAGGTGGTATGATTATGATAATTATCCTGTTGGAATTGTATGTAACAATTCTGATGCAGTATTTATGGCTGGTGTGTTTACAGTATATGGAGGCTTTATGAACAATTATTCCTATGGAGTTTTGTATAAGTTTAATTCTTCAGGAACTGAACTATGGGAAGAATACATAGAGGAAGCTTATTTTAGAAATTTAGTGATCGGTAACAACGGAAATCTCTATGTTTCCGGATCAGAAGGAAATAGTTCATTCAGTTTGCGCGACATTGTAACAATAAAATACAATACTTCAGGAGTTATGCAATGGATAAGATATCTTGAAGGAGGACTATTAAGAAATGATTATCCAACTGCAATGAGAATATCGAACGGGGGGCAATTAGTAGTTACAGGATATATACAATCCCCTGAGATATTTATTCCCGATTCCCCAATTTTTACTTTTAGTTATAATTCAAACGGAGATCTTCAATGGTATCAAAGATATCAACATCCTATTTACAAAGGACAATATCCAAGAGATTTATCAATTGATACTTCCGGAAGTTTATATATTACGGGACGTTGCAGGATTTCTTTTTCAAACCTACACGATGATATTTTTACGATGAAATACAATTCCACCGGAACTTCCCTTAATATCAATTTCTATGGCGCAGAAGATTTTAATGAAACAGGAAATTCAGTTAATGCTGATAATGCCGGAAATGTATTCGTAACAGGGACCAGTTTTAGTCCTTTTCCTCACAGTACGATCTTAAAATATGCTCCTTCAGATTTTTCGGATAAAACTCTGAATCTTACAGCTATGATACAGGGATTTTATGACAGCACTGCAAATTCCATGGTGTCAGATACGATGAAAGTATTTCTGAGAAATTCTGCTTCGCCGTTTACAATAGTAGATTCCTGCAAATCGGTTTTGAGTTCTGCAGGTACAGGAACATACATATTTAATAATGTCAATAATGGAAATTACTATATTGTTCTGAATCACAGAAACTCAATAGAGACATGGAGTTCGGTTGCCCAAACTATTATTCCCGGCGCACAGAATTATAATTTTACCGGTTCTGCATCAACAGCATTTGGAAACAATCAGGCTATAACAGATGCATCACCCGTCAGATATTCAATTTACAGCGGAGACATAAATCAGGACGGAATTGCGAACTTGTCTGATGTATTGCTTGCATATAATGATGCAAATTCATTTGTAACCGGATATAATGTTTCAGACATTACCGGAAACAATATTACAGATCTGAATGATGTGATACTGGCTTATAATAATTCTAATATGTTTGTTTCTAAAATAACTCCATGAGCTTAGATTTGGAATTTCGGATTTGGAATTTTCTTAACTGTTCTATCGAGTAATTTTTAATTTATTAACTTTGAACTATCACTTAATAAACTTTTAAACATTAAATAATTATTTTTAAAATTATAGATTCCATCTTTTGAAAAGGTGGAATCTTTACTTATAAATATCAACTTCCTACTTTTAACTTTCAACTTTTCTTAAAATTCCATACTATAAAGTCCCCAAGTTAACCAACTGATTTTGATAACCTAAAAGGACTGCAATGAAAACAACAGTAATTTATACAATCCCCAAATACATATTCCTTTTTATTCTGATATTATTCATGAATAAAGAATTGTACCCGCAGATCACACAATGGACATCAAAAGGTCCCGGCGGTGGAGGTGCATTGTTCTCGCCTGCGTTAAGTCCGCATAACCCAGATGAAATTTACATGGGATGCGATATGAGTGAGCTTTTTCATTCTACTGATCTTGGAATATCAT
>CAZLOL010000137.1:0-8168 GCA_964561045.1 uncultured Ignavibacteriaceae bacterium
TGTTTTTCCTGTTTCTTCTGCCGAGCCGACAAGGATCTCGCTCATTAATGCCGCTAACACAGATGCAAAGATCAGTGTAATGACTGACCGTTTGATACTCCAGTGTTCTTCTTTAGATGCTTCTTTAATTACAGCTTCGCTCGTGAAAAAATCAGGATGTGTCTTAATCATGAATATAAGATATAAGATGTATGTCAGAAGAAGCAAAACTGAAAGTCCGATGTTCAGTAAATATTCATCCCTAAAAACATCAGCAGTTCCGCTGAGTTTATTAAATGAGCCAGGCACAACCATGCTTATTACCGCCATAAACATCATTGATGAATAAACACGGGAACTCACGGGATTGAAATTCTGAGTATGAAACTTGATTCCTCCGATCAAAAAAGATACTCCGAGCGCAAGCAGGAGATTAGCGAGAATAGCTCCGATCAATGATGCCAGCACCATATCATATAATCCTGCCTTTAATGCCATTAGGATTATTATGAATTCAGGAAGATTTCCAAATGTCGCATTCAGCAATCCTCCAACTGCTTCGCCTGTATAGTGTGCCAGATTTTCTGTTGATTCACTTATTAGTCTGGCAACAGGTATGATAGATAATGCAGCTGTAAAAAAAATCAGAGAATATGAACCCGGATAATAATGCTCAAGAGCAATAGCAACAGGTATGAATACAAATAGCAGGTAAACTGAAATTAATTTTTTCATTTTCATTCAGTGTAAAATACTAGCTGCAGATTAGAATTGAGAAATATATTTCTTAAAAAATTATATATCAAAGATACTGAAAAATAAATTCTTTTTATTGTGTATAATTAAATCCAGTATGTTTAGATGGTTAATTCTACAAAATAGGTAAGGAAAATTTTAAAGTTATAGATGACAATCCCCATCAATTCTTCCGCCGTCATCGAACCGGTTAGTATTTAAATACTGGTTTCAAAGAATACTGAAGACTTATTTTGTTAAATGTTAAACTGAATAATGTTATATTGCTTTAAGACCTTAAAATTAATTTTCATCTCAGAAAGCATGTAATTGATTATAAGTAAATTATAAAAGTAAGAATAAATTGAAAATAGAAGATTCAAATATTGTTGCTGAGCCGGGAAGATTAAGTAAGCCGGTTGCTGCTTCAGTTACAGGCTGGCAGAAGTGGTTGCCTGGAATTCAGACTCTCAGGAATTATAAAATTTCCTGGCTTCCAAGTGATCTGGCCGCCGGGCTTGTTCTGACAACAATGCTTGTTCCTGTCGGAATAGCTTATGCTGAAGCTTCAGGTGTTCCGGGTATTTACGGACTTTATGCAACTTTCATTCCGCTTTTAATATACGCATTGTTCGGACCAAGCCGTATCATGGTGCTGGGACCGGATTCTTCACTGGCTGCAATTATTCTTGCCGTGGTAGTTCCGATATCCGCAGGAGATCCGGCAAAGGCAGTAGCTGCAGCAGGCATGATGGCAATTGTTTCAGGAATTATCTGCATACTTGCAGGAATTCTTCGTCTGGGCTTTATTACAGAACTGCTGTCAAAACCAATACGATATGGTTATATGAACGGTATAGCTCTGACAGTCCTGATCAGTCAGCTTCCAAAGTTGTTCGGCTTTTCAATTGAAAGCGATGGTCCTCTGAATAATATTATTCAGATCTTCTCCTCTGTTTTAAATGGTAAAACCAATATAACTGCATTTTGCATCGGAGCGGGAACCCTGGTCATAATTCTTATTCTAAAGAGATACAAGCGCATTCCCGGAATATTGATTGCAGTTATAGGCGCAATGATAACCGTCGGAATTTTCAATCTGGATCAAACTGCCGGTGTGAAAGTACTTGGCCCCTTGCCTCAGGGACTGCCTTCTTTCATTATTCCGATGATAACCATGTCGGATATTCAGGCGATTATCATTGGAGGCGGTGCAGTTGCTTTGGTATCATTTGCGGATACAAGTGTACTTTCCAGAATTTATTCTGCAAAGACCAGGACATATGTAGATCCGAATCAGGAAATGATCGGGCTCGGTGCTGCAAATCTTGGCGCAGGTTTCTTTCAGGGATTTCCGATAAGCAGCAGTTCCTCGCGCACTCCTGTAGCTGAAGCTTCCGGATCCAAAACACAGCTTACCGGCGTTGTCGGTGCAGTATCCGTTGCATTGTTGCTTATCTATGCTCCGGATCTTTTAAAAGATCTTCCTAACAGCGCACTGGCTGCAGTTGTGATAACAGCCGCAATAGGTCTGTTTGAATTTAAAGATCTCCGCAGGATTTACCGCATCCAGAACTGGGAGTTCTGGCTTTCCATTGTATGCTTTCTCGGAGTAGCTGTTATGGGAGCTATTCCCGGTATCGGATTTGCAATTGTGATTGCTATTATTGAATTCCTCTGGGATGGCTGGCGTCCGCATTATGCAGTATTAGGACGTGCCGAAGGTATACGCGGTTATCATGACATAAAACGCTATCCTGATGCACGACTTATTCCCGGTCTGGTTTTATTCCGATGGGATGCTCCTTTATTCTTCGCGAATGCTGAATTATTTCAGGAAAAGGTTCTTACTGCTGTGAACAGCTCACCGACTCCTGTAAAAAGGATAATTGTGGCAGCAGAACCTGTGACGAGTGTGGATATCACTTCAGCTGATGTGCTGACTGATCTCCGGAGAACTCTGACGGCTTCACATATAGAATTACATTTTGCAGAAATGAAAGATCCCGTCAAAGATAAACTTAAACGCTTCGAGCTATTCGATGTGTTGGGTACAAATATTTTCTATCCTACACTCGGTGCAGCTGTGGATGATTATCTTGAAAAATATAAAATTGACTGGAAGCCATAAAAGATTGTTTGATCTCTCACATATAACTTTGATTTTCACAGTTGAAATCCTAAATTTTATTAAAAAAATATTAAGCCATTCTGAGTGTCCTAAAATCCTTTTCATTTATAGACTCTTACTTTGGCTTAGCGTTAGAAATTAGAATTAGACAAAACTGTAAAAAATTTAATTGTCTTATGAAAAATTATTTCAGGTTTGAAATTTTTAATGTATTAGTGTTAATTTTATTTTACACATCAATTTCAGTTTCTCAGAATAATTCATCTGCCGATGAAGCCGGTTGGAAATACAATGCTGAAGCGAATTTTTATTTTACTGATCCCTTTATTATCATACCGGTATTAACTGCAGATAAAGACCTTGTGCATCTGGAAGCAAGATATAATTATGAAGATCTTAAGACATTCTCCGGATGGGTCGGGATCAATATTTCAGGAGGGAAGAAGTTCCAATATAGTATTGTTCCGATGGGAGGATTTATACTCGGAAGGGTTACAGGATTTGCACCAGGACTTGAACTTGATTTCAGTTACTGGGACCTTGAATTTTCAAGCCAGTCGGAATATGTATTTGATACTGAAGACAAAGAAAATAATTTTTATTACACCTGGGCTGACCTTGCATATTCACCTGTTGACTGGCTGTTCTTTGGATTAAGTGCACAGAGAACCAAAGCTTATGAAACTGATCTTGATGTTCAAAGAGGATTGCTGGCTGGCGTAAGCTATAAAGAAATGGATATCTCTGCATATTATTATAATCCCGGTCTGGATACCAAATTTTTTCTGCTTACTCTTTCGGCAGGATTTTAAATCAGATATGTTAAAATATCCGCCTGTAAAAAATTGCAGTTAAGAAATTCTGGGAATGGAGTAATTTATAGTAATTTAACACATTAAGTTTTTTTCTTGAGATAAAATTAATATATTTCCTGACTTAAATTCTAAAAATAAATCTTTCATTCAAACTTTAAGTATGATAAAATTTATTAAAACTATTCTTTTTATAATTGCTGCATTCACTCCTTACAGCAGTATAATTTCTCAGTGGAATTTATCGGCAGACCTTAATGCCGGATACATCAGCTCAATCATTTCAGATGGCAATTCACTTTATGCAGGAACTTCCACACAGGGAGTTTTCAGATCTGATAATAACGGGCTTAACTGGATTCAGGTAAGTGCAGGATTCGGCACCAGCCTGTTCATACAGGCTTTGGCTGCGGAAAACAGTTATGTCTATGCCGGTACTTCATCCGGAGGATTTTTCTACTCCACCAATAAAGGAACCCAATGGATTCAGTCAAACCAGGGGATCTCTCAGCAAAACATTAAAGCTCTTATCGCAGACGGAAACACTGTATATGCAGGATGCATATTTGCAGGCGTGTTTAGGTCTTTAAATAACGGAGGCAACTGGTCACGCTTCGCACTCGGTGAAGGAGATCTCATGAATGCTTTGTACAGATATGATAATCATTTTTTTATTGGTTTGTTAGGAGGAATGTACCGTTCGACAAACAACGGGGTTAACTGGATGATATCTGATTCCGGTATTACTAATAATGACATAAAGTGTTTTGTCCGTTCAGGAAATAAAACCTATTGCGGTACAAATGGCGGTGGAGTTTTTGTAACTACAGATAACGGTGAGTCGTGGAGTGCTTTAAGTACAGGATTAGCAGATCAGAAGATCAATGTATTGTTTGCTGAAGGACCGGATGTATTCACCGGAACATACAGAAGGGGAATTCATTATCTTGATAATTCATCTCAGAATTGGATACAAGCAAATCAGGGTCTGACAGATACCAATATTACTTCAATTGCTGTAAAAGATAAATATATCTATGCAGCATCTTCTTCCGGTAAAATCTGGAAGCGGCTTATATCGGAAATTATTACAGGTATAAAAAGTGAGTACACAACCGGAACCGGAAAATTTCAGTTGTATCAAAACTATCCGAATCCATTCAACCCCTCAACATTAATATCATTTTATATTCCCGAAAGAGTTAATGTGTCTTTGAAAATTTATAATGAAATTGGTAAAGAGATATCCGTGATTTTTTCGGGAGAACTGTCCCAGGGAAATTATTCAAAATTCTGGAATGGAGAGAATTTCCCTGCAGGAGTTTATTATTACACTCTCCGTTCCGGAAATTTCTCAGAGACTAAAAAATTACTGCTCCTGAAATAAACAGCAAAGATATATAGTGCTGCTATTCCTGCATTTCTTCGAATGAGTACTTTTTTGTCTGTTCAAATGAAACTGCAAGCAGACGTTAATTTTTTAATCCGGCAGTTTATTTCATTTCAAAGCATCCGCCTGGTTCGGATTTTGATGACATGATACCGTTAAATTCATCCACGGAAAGAACGGACGGTTTAAAGGTAATCCCTTCTCGCTTGAGGTTCTTCACAAATGCCCTTAAATGATTCTGTGAAGCTAGATCAAGGCATCCGAATAATGTCTGTACTTTTTCGTTTGCAGATCCTGAAACAATTCTTTTCAGATCGCTGATATCCTGTTCTTCATACCTTGCAGCCGCGATTAATGCATCTGTAAATGAATAGCCTCCGGTTTTCATAAGCACATCATACTGGCTCTGCAGGTCTTTGTTCAGATAATCCCCTGCTGTACCTGAAATCCCATCAGCGCTTATACCGAATTCAGTCATTAAGCTTTGAACATGCTCCATATGAGTCTTCTCTGCTCCGGATATATTTTCAAATACTTTCTCATTCCATTTAGCAAACATAGCCGTATAAAAATCATAAGCTACCTTTTCTTCCTGAAGGGTGAAGATCAGATTTTGTTTCTCATCGTCGGTAACCTGTGAATATGACTGTGCGGAAATGAAAAGTATAAAGAAAGGAAGTAATATTAATTTTAAAGTTATCATGATTATTTCTCCTTACATTGCAAATATACATACGTTGTATACGAAAGTATATTCAAATTTTTATATCGGGATCACTTTGAATTCCTTTGAAAGTAAAAACTTTTCAACTCCTCACCCGGCACAAAAACTTACAAAGGGTTTGTTTTTAAAAAATATAATTGCTTCGATTCAGATTTAATTTAGCAGAATTAACCTGCTCATCAAAATGTTTTGGACAACACTGAAGGAAAACTCCTGGAATTTAATTAAAGTATTTGAAAGAAAAATATATTTAGATTATTTTACCCATAATACAAACAACAAAATTTAGTGGTAATTATTTATTTTTATTAACTTAAAAAAATTAATAATGAAAAAAGAATTACAAACCGGAAAGTTTTCATTGACTTTGAAAAAAGGTCTTGCAATTTTTGCAATGGCTGTCTGTATTTTTACATTCATGAAATTCAGTTCAAACAGATCTGAAATTTCAGGTAAAGTTTACGGCTCCGGAAGTCCTGTTTCAGGAGCAAGAGTTACTCTGTATGCTGCAGGAACCGGCGCACCTGTTCGTATTGATGAGACTACAACAGATAATGACGGTTCATTTAAGCTTAACGCGGATAATGCAGGAGGTGCAGTACTTTATATTATTTCTAAAGAAGGAAAAATCGCGGGTGCAGTTGATCAGAAGCCTGGTAATTCACTGACATTAATGTCTCTGCTGGGAAGTCAGCCACCTTCGAATGTAACTGTTAATGAACTTACAACTGTTGCTTCGGCTTTTACTGCAGCAAGATTTGCAAACGGAGAATCCATTTCGGGAAATCCTCTCGGACTTAAAATAGCATCTGAAAATGTTCCTAATCTTGTTGATCCCGTTACAGGCGGCTGGGGAAAGGTTATTTTGGATCCTCTCAACAGCACACAGACTACAACTCTTGCACATCTGAATACTCTTGGCTGTCTTATTGCAGCTTACGGTACGGTAGCGGATGATAACTGGAGGCAAGCTTTTTTAAAAGCATCTACACCCACAGGCGGGATAACTCCTGCAAATACTCTTGAAGCTATCGAAGGAATTGCAAAGACACCATGGAGTGATCCAAAAACATTATTTAATTTATTTAATACGGCATATCCGCAGCCTGCCGACGGTTCAAGGCGCAGCGCTCCGTTTATTCCGTACCTTGCCTATACTCCGGATGACTTTGCGCTAATGCTTTGTTTTGCCGGCGGAGGAATGTGTGCAAACGGGCGGTTCATGTTCGATACAGAGGGTAATCTTTGGAGCGGTCAAAACTGGATGCCGGGTTCGCAGTCCGGAGTTATTAACAGCATAGGCGGTGGTGTAATAAAAATGACTCCCAACGGAATTCCACTGTCACCGCCCATTACAGGTTTCACAGGCATGGGACTTGACGGAGTCGGCTGGGGAACAGCCGTAACAATGGACAGAGTCTGGGCAAGCAGTTTTAACGGGAAAATTCTTGTAATGGATCTTAATGGAAATCCTGTAGGAAGTGAAAGTGATTTTCCATTCAAAGAAAAATTACTCGGACTAATGGGAATCGGCGTTGCAGCTAACGGAGATGTGTGGATAGGTGACGGCTCAAATGATCAGTTATTATATTTTCCCAATGGCAGTATCAAAGACGGTAAAATTGTAAAAGTACCAAATCTCAAATCTCCGTTCGATATAGTTGTAGATTCAAAGAACAGAGTTTATGTAAGTAATTCTCAGTCGGATAAAGTTTTTCGTTTTCCTATCAATGACCCGACTCAGGTCGATTCATTTCAGTGCGGGATCAGTGTAAGGGGACTGGCTCTTGATTCAAAGGAAAATATCTGGGTTGCCAGCAATGCATCCCTTGATTTCCCGCAGGTACAAGTCCCGGACGGAGCATCCATAATGGAACAGTTTCAGATTATGGGTGATGCATTATTAAAGTATAATAAGAGTACGGGAATAGTCAGCATGATAAAGCAGGATGGAACAATGCCATATCCCGCCGGCTTTACCGGCAATGGTGCTGTAGATGTACCGTGGGGAATAAATATTGACGGCAATGATGATGTCTGGATCGGAAATTTTTCGCCGCGTGGCAGGAGTGTAACATATTTAGCCGGTGATAATACACAGGGGCATTTACCCGGAACCAGGACAGGTGATGTGATTCATCAGTTTAAAAGCGGTTCCATTCAGATGGTGACAGATGTTGCAATCGATGCGGCAGGAAATGTATGGGTAGCTAACAACTGGAACAGTCCCGAGGCGGCAACTAATCCGGATCCTTTCAGACCAACTTCAACCTGGGGTGGAGGATCAGGATTAACCATTATATACGGAGTCACAGCGCCGGTTAAGCCGCCAAGAATGGGACCTGTTAAGAGATATTAAAATCATTTAAAGAGTTGCGAGTTACGAGTTACGAGTTA
>CAZLOL010000137.1:8268-10405 GCA_964561045.1 uncultured Ignavibacteriaceae bacterium
TCGTGAGTTGTAGGTTGTAAAAGTGTATCACTTCATAGTGTATCACTTCATATAGAGAATTAACAGTTGTCATTTGACATTTGTCATTTGTCATTTGTCATTTGATATTTGATATTTGACATTTGACATTTATAATTTAAAAGAAGCTTACAGATAATTTTTATTCTTGACTGTATTAAATAATAGAATTAGTTTTATCTGCAATTCAAGGAATTTTGATTTATACGCTTAAACATATTTGAATGAATAATACATTTAATAAATTATCCCCAAAAGTTCATTTCCATTTTGTCCTTTAACCTGAATATTATTATCCCATAAAGCTAATTTTATAGTTATTATTTGCATACAACATTTCTGAATAATTTTCGTTTTTGCATTTGAAATATTAGTATCCGGATTAAGCTCTGTTAATTAGAAAGAAAATTTATAATTAATATCATATTCACTCAAACCACTAATTATTAATTTAAACTACAAAGTAAAATGGCAAAAGCAAAATCAAAACAACCCAATATCCTTTTTATTATGGCAGATGATATTGGTATGTGGAATATCGGCGCTTACCACAGAGGATTAATGGCAGGCAGAACTCCCAATCTTGACAAGTTAGCTTCTGACGGAGCTATCATGACGGATTATTATGCAGAAGCAAGCTGCACGGCAGGACGCGCTTCATTTATTACAGGTGAATTACCAATAAGAACCGGACTTACCACAGTAGGGCAGGCCGGAGCAACAGTAGGAATGCCGGCATTAGCGCCAACTATTGCAACTGCATTAAAAGAATTGGGATATGCAACAGGTCAGTTTGGAAAGAATCATCTCGGAGATTTAAATCAGTTTCTGCCGACACTTCATGGCTTTGATGAATTTTTCGGATATCTGTATCACCTTGATGCAATGGAAGATCCTTTCCATCCGAATTATCCGCCTGAATTAAAAGACACGGTCGGACCAAGAAATGTCTTACACTGCTGGGCGACAGATACGGATGATGCAACTGTACAACCCCGCTGGGGAAAAGTTGGAAAGCAGAAAATAGAGGATAAAGGACCTCTTCCTCCGCATCCGACACCGGGAATAGAACTTAATATGGAAACAGTTGACGATGTAATTTTAAGTCATGCAGAGAACTTCATTGATAATGCTGTTAAAGATAATAAACCGTTTTTTGTATGGCTAAACCCTACCCGTATGCATGTTGTAACACATTTATCTCCAAAGTATGAAGCTCTCCGAACACCGGAAAACGGATGGAGTTTACAGGAAGCCGGTATGGCTCAGCTTGATGATGTTGTCGGGCATGTGACTAAAAAACTTGATGATATGGGTCTGACTGATAATACAATAGTCGTATTTTCTACCGATAACGGAACTGAAAGCTTTACCTGGCCTGACGGAGGAACTTCTCCTTTTAAAGGTGCGAAGGGAATGGGAACCGAAGGCGGATTCAGATCACCTTGTATTGTAAGATGGCCCGGAACAGTTAAGCCTAACAGTGTAATAAACGGAGTCATGTCAGGTCTGGACTGGTTCCCTACATTTGTAGCAGCAGCCGGAGATCCGAATATTGCAGAAGAATTAATAGCAGGTAAATCGCTTAACGGAACGAAATATAAAGTTCACCTTGACGGATATGATCAGACAGCTCTTCTATCCGGAGCTAAATCTGCCCGAAACGAATTCTTTTATTTTACCGAGACTACACTTGCTGCAGTCAGGATTGGTGATTTCAAATATACATTCATAGACCAGCCGAGCGGATGGTTCGGTCCAAAAGTGAAATTAGACTGGCCCGGATTGACAAATCTCCGTCTTGATCCGTTTGAAAAGATGGATATGTCAGGTTCTATGTATTATGCAGAATGGTTCACGTATGAATTCTGGCGGTTTGTTTTTGTACAGCAGCAGGTTGGAAAATTAGCGCAAACTGCACTTGAGTTTCCTCCTATGCAGGCAGCTGCAAGCTTCAATCTTGAAGCTGTTAAAAAGCAGATAGAAGCTGCAATAGCAAAACGCGGCAGCACAGGTAACTAGTAATTAGTAATGAGTAATTAGTAATGAGTAATGAAAAATGACAAATGATTAATGAGTAATGAATAATGAGTAATGAGTTATGAGTAATGAGTAATGA
>CAZLOL010000138.1:0-6293 GCA_964561045.1 uncultured Ignavibacteriaceae bacterium
TAAAAAATTTTCTTACCATTTTGAGTAGAATTTAACTTGTAAGTGACTAATACTTGTTACCAATTAACTATTTACCCAATACTCATTACATTGAACTTCAATCAGTATATTTCTATGTTGAGAAAAATTCAATTAATAAGCCACCAGATGACAGAATTCTCAAAAGAATGCATGCGTGAAGCGATACGCTATTCAAAACAAAACATAAGTGACGGAAGCGGCGGACCATTCGGGGCTGTGATCGCTAAAGACGGAAAGATAATAGCCGGTGCGTCAAATAAAGTAACATCTTCAAATGACCCTACAGCTCACGCCGAGATAGAAGCTATAAGAGAAGCCTGCCGCAAGCTTAATACCTTTTCACTCGCAGGATGTGAAATATATACAAGCTGCGAACCTTGCCCTATGTGCCTGTCAGCCATACATTGGGCGAGGATCGAAAAGATATATTATGCCAATACAAGAAGAGATGCTGCTGAAATACATTTCGATGATGAAATTATTTATAATGAAGTCGCTAAATCAGTTGATGACAGGATAATACCTATGATCCAGCTTTTGAACGAAGAAGCAAAAATGGTTTTTCTTGAATGGAAAGAAAAGGAAGACAAGATCCATTATTGAAATTTGGGATTTGGGATTTCGGATTTGGAATTTTTGATCGAAGATTTTAATTCAAAAAACTAAGTATATAGACAACTGTCTTTTGAATTAAAATTACTTACGTAAAAATGTAACTGAAAGTTTTAATTGCTAAATTCCAAATCCAAAATTCCCAATTCCCAATTTCTAGACTTCATAATACAAATGAAACTCGTACGGATGAGGTCTCAGCTGAACTTCCTTGATCTCTTTTTTCATCTTATAATCAACCCACGTTTCGATAAGACTGTCATTGAACACTTCGCCCTGTTTTAAATATTCATTGTCTTCCTCGAGTTTATGTAAAGCGACCGTCAGATCTTCAGGAGCGTGCGGGATTTTCTTCAGCTCTTTTTCATCAAGATGAAAAATGTCTTTGTCCATCGGTTCACCCGGATTTATTTTATTTATTATACCGTCTATACCGGCAAGAAGTATTGCAGAAAATGCAAGGTAAGGATTTGCAGTTCCGTCAGGACATCTGAACTCAACCCTCTTTGCTTTAGGATTATCAGAATACATCGGTATCCTTATCGCTGCGCTTCTGTTGCTTTTAGAGTATGCAAGATTCACTGGAGCTTCATATCCGGGTACAAGTCTTTTATAAGAATTCGTAGTCGGATTAGTAAATGCGAGAATAGATGGAGCGTGTTTCAGCAGACCGCCGATAAAGTTCAGAGCGAGCTCACTCAGTCCCGCATAACCGTCTCCGGCAAACAGAGGCTGTCCGCCTTTCCATAAACTAACATGAGTGTGCATTCCGCTGCCGTTGTCCCCGAATAAAGGTTTCGGCATGAATGTAGCTGTCTTACCGACTGACTTTGCCGTGTTTTTTACAATATACTTGAACATCTGCAGACTATCTGCGCATTCAAGCAACGGGCAGTATTTAAAATCGATCTCCGCCTGACCTCCTGTTGCAACTTCATGATGATGCATCTCAACATCTATTCCTACGTTGATAAGATTCTCAACCATAAGGCTTCGCAGATCATTTGTCGAATCAGAAGGCGGCACAGGAAAATATCCTTCTTTTAATCTGATCTTATGTCCCAGGTTAAGTTCTTTCTCGCTCCCTGTATTCCAGAATCCTTCTGTTGAATCGATCCTGTACCAGCTTGAATATTCATTAATATTATATGCGACGTGATCAAGTATAAAGAATTCCGCTTCAGGACCGAAGTAAGCGGTATCAGCTATTCCGGTTGATTTAAGATACTCAACAGCTTTTTTAGCAAGGTTACGCGGATCCAGTCCGTAAATGGTCTTTGATTCCGGTTCATATACATTGCAGATCAGGCTGAGCGTTTTTGTTGTCATAAACGGATCTATGTTTGCAGTTGCAGGATCAGGAATTGCAAGCATATCAGATTCATTGATATTTTTCCAGCCGCGTATGGACGAACCGTCAAATCCTATGCCTTCATAAAAAGTTGACTCGTTTAGTTTGGAAACAGGAATGGTCAGATGCTGCCATTGTCCCGGCAGGTCAGTAAATCTAAGATCGATCATTTTTATTTCTTTTTCTTTTATAAGCTTGAAGACATCATTTATCTTCTTAAGTTTTTCCTTTTGCTCTTCGATTGTTGTTTTTTCCGACATGTTATTTTAATTTTAGATTTATGATTTTAGATAATTATTTTAAATCTTTTAACTTTCAACTATTTTATATCTATTTCCGAAGTCTCCTTATGTGATGAAAGCACAAGATTCGTTTTTGTTGATTTCACTCCGGGCCAGCTTTGTATCTTTGCCAGAAGATTTTCAAGCGAACCGGTATTTTCTGTTCTGATTTTTAAAATATGTGAACCTTCACCTGTTATGGAATGACATTCTAGAATATCTTTAGTTGCATTACAATGCTCTAAAAACTGTTTATAGTATTTTGAAGATTCACTTACTACAAATATAAAACAGGTAATGTCGTGTTTGAGCTTCTTATGATTTAATATTGCTTTATAAGATAAAATATAACTGTGTGATTCGAGTTTTGAGATCCTGTCTATTGTTGACGGTAAAGACAAACCGATAATTTCAGCGAGTTCGTTCTTCTTGATCTGTGAGTTTTTCTGAAGTTCGTTAAGAATCCTTAAGTCTATGTGATCCAGTTTGAGATCTTCGGAATATTTAGTTTGAGTATTGATGCCTTAATATATTAGGTAATTTATTATTTTTGCCTTACAAAATAAGGCAATTTTATTATTATGTCAAGTATATTAAGATGCTTTTAGAAGTTTTTTCAAAAGTGAATTGATATAAAATCATTCCGAATTTATTTTCCAATTAACTAATTAACTAATTTAACTAATTAAATTATAAACCAATCATCCAAATATGAATATATACAGAATAATGCTCGCCAATGCTTTTGTACTCATAGCGCTGGGAGTTTACGGATACATTACTTCCGGAAGTCCGACGGCACTGATAGCGCCGGCAATAGGTCTAATGCTGGCAGCACTTGCATTTCCTGTAAAGAATGAGAATAAGACAGCAGCGCATATTGCTGTTGCACTGACCCTCATAGCTACCATAATGTTTTTTGTGACCGGATTTATGAGGAGTAATATTATTATTATAATTATGGCTGTCTTTACATTGTTTGCATTCATTATGTACATAATGGATTTCATGAGAAGGACAAAGGAACGCGAGGAAACTTCGGATAAAAATAAATAATGCTTTTTTGAGTAAATCTTTCTTCTCTCTGCATTAAACTTATTTTATTATTTAAGTCTGATTTTAAATTAACCAGGGACTCTAATATGCGTCCTGAAATAACAGGTTTTAAAAAATCATTATACTTTTTCTACGTCTTTCTTTCCGAAAAGCCCTGTAGGTTTTACAAGTAAAATAATGATAAGTATAGCAAAGGCAATTGCATCTCTGTAAGTAGGGGAAAGATAACCCACGGTAAAAGTTTCAACAAGTCCGATTATCAGACCTCCAACAGCAGCGCCGGGAAAATTGCCTATGCCGCCGAGAACAGCCGCAATGAATGCTTTCAGTCCCGGAAGCATTCCCATAAGAGGATCAATACTCGGATAATTAATGCTGTAAAGTATTCCTGCCGCACCTGCAAGTGATGAACCCAATGCAAAAGTAAAAGAAATGACATTATTAATGTTAATTCCCATCAGAGAAGCCGCAGTAAGGTTGTTCGAAACTGCCCTTATAGCTATACCCATTTTTGTTTTCATTACAATGAATCTTAGTCCCAGCATCATCAGCAAAGCTGAAATGATAACAACGATCTGATTAGAACCAATAGTTGCACCTAATATATTAAAACTTACATTTTCAATAATAGTAGGAAATGATTTCGGATCCGCTCCGAATAAGAGCTGTCCCGTATATTGTAAAAACAAAGAAACCCCGATCGCCGTTATAAGTACAGTAAGCTTGGAAGAATTCCTGAGCGGCTTGTATGCTAATTTTTCTATGGTGACCCCGATAACAGCAGTAGCTGCCATTGTAAGAAGCATTATTATCAGAGCCATAGGAATATCAGGTGCATTGACACCTAGAGATCTTGCCAGATAATAACCAAAGAAAGCTCCCAGCATGAAGATCTCACCATGTGCGAAGTTTATAAATTTAAGAATTCCATAAACCATCGTATAGCCGAGAGCTATGAGCGCATATATACTTCCGAGAGAAAGTCCGTTGATTAACTGTTGTATGAATTCAGACAAATCTTTGTAATTAAAAATTAGGGATTAAGAATTAGGAATTATTTATTAAGGTATTTTAATTCTTAATTAATAAATCATAATTCTTAATTATTTTTTCAAGGGGCTATCGTTTCTTTATAAACAAACTTACCGTCTTTGATCTCAAGTACTACTGCCGGTTTTACGGCATTTCTTTGTTCATTAATTGTAATGACTCCTGTAACACCCGGATAATCTTTTGTTTTCGCAAGTTCATTTTTGATCTTTTCACCTTCTGTGGAATTTGCTTTTTTGATAGCGTCAAAAAGTATCATTCCTGCATCATAAGCAAGGAAACTCATTGCATCAGGTTCTTTACCGTATTTGGTTTTATATTTTTTTATATAATCCTGAATCTTGGGGGAAGGATCATCCGATGAAACGTGAGTAGAGAAGAAACTTCCTTCCAGCGCATCCTTTGCTTTTCCTTCGGTGAGCTTTTCTGATTCCCAGCCGTCACTTCCGAACAGCGGGCAGGTCAGACCGATCTCTCTTGCCTGTATTGAAATTAAATTTACATCTGTATAGTATCCGGGAATAAAGATCGCTTCAGGATTTTTTGCTTTAATCGAAGTTAGCTGTGCCTTAAAATCCTTATCTCCGGCTGAATACTTCTGTTCCTCTACTATCTCTCCGCCCATACTTGTATACACCTGTTTAAAATTATCAGCAAGACCTGTTGAGTATGCATTCTTCTGATCGATCAGTACAGCGATCTTTTTTACTTTCATCGAATTTATTGCGAACTTGCTCATCACTGTCGCCTGGAAAGGATCAATAAAACATACCCTGAATATATAATCACCGATTGTTGTCACTTCAGGATTCGTCGAAGCAGGTGTGATCATGGGTATCTTTGCAGCCTGACAGATAGGCGCTCCGGCTTTGCTTCTGGAAGAAGCTACTTCACCGATTATTGCAACCACTTTGTCCCTGTTTATCAGTTTCTGAACAACAGTCTGAGTCTCGGACGGCTTGCCCTGATTATCTTCGGTTATCAGTTTTATTTTCTTTCCGAGAAGTCCTCCTGAACTATTAACTTCTTCAACGGCAAGCACAAGTCCGTTGTGTGAGGATTGTCCGAAAGTCGCTTCGCTTCCAGTAAGTGATTCAAATTCCCCGATAAGTATCTCATCCGAGCCGGATTTATTGCATGATGTAAATATTATTCCTATGGAAATTAAAAAGCAGACTATTGCAGAGACTTTACAAATGTTTTTCATAAAATTGTTTTTAGATTAAACATAAAATTTAAAGTGGGATAAAATAATTTTATTAGTTTATAAAAACAATTTCATAAGGAATAATATAAAACACCGGACTTTAATTAAATTTAATCTTCCATCTGTATTTTCTTATGAATTCAGAAGCTTCTTCTTCAAAAGTTATTTTGGAATGATGAGCCTCCTGGCTTTCAATGTATTTGATTACTCTCTCAACCTGAGATTCGCTTACAGAAACAGCGAAGTAATCATCCTGCCAATAAAATTTATCAGAGATCAGATCATTATTATTTATCCAAAAAGATGATTCTCCTTTAATCAGCTGAGCTACTTTTGATATACATTGTTCATTTCCTAAAGAGATCAGACAGTGCAAATGATCCGTGTATCCGTTTATAATGCGCAGAAAGATCTTTTTTTCGGAACAGTTTTTTATAATATGTTTTTGAACTTTATATCTGATTTCTTTTGAGAGCCAGGGCTCTCTGTTCTTAGTAGAAAATACCAAATGCACCCATATCCTAACATATGACATAATATTTTATTTTTATTTATAAATAATTTAGTATCGTTTCTTTTTTTGTTCAATCAACTGTTCCATTTCCCGTTCCATAAATGGAACGGTAATGAAATTTAAATCTTGAATTCATTGCTGTTGAATCTTCCCGTTCCATAAATGGAACGGCAATGAAATTTAAATCTTGAATTCATTGCC
>CAZLOL010000138.1:6393-10385 GCA_964561045.1 uncultured Ignavibacteriaceae bacterium
ATGGAACGGCAATGAAATTTAAATCTTGAATTCATTGCCGTTGGCTTTAGCCAACTGATTTTCTGATTTAAACTACAGGATATTATTCACATTATCAAATTTAAATATTCGAATTTGTGAAAGTGAATACTAAAATTACATTCCTTAAGGATATTTGTTTTTTAAATTCTACAGGTAATAAATAATCCATGATTTTATTCTTTAAAGTAATGACTGCTAAAACCAAAAATTCCATTTAATTAATGAAGTATATTATCTAAATTGCATACCTATGGCACGAATAAACATTACGATCGTTGACGCAACAGGCAACAAAGAACAGCAGGCGACGCTGCCTGATGATGCTTCCGTTAAGAGAATTATGGAGGTACTTCTGCCTAAAATGAAAATGCCACTCACAGGTCCCGACGGCGAACCGCTGTCGTATAAATTCCATCATAAAGCTTCAGGCAAACAGCTCACCGAATCTCAAACTCTCGCTGAAGCAGGTGTGAAAGAAGGTGATGTGCTGAGACTACATCCCGAGATAACCGCCGGATCTTAATCAGTTTAGATTACGATTTTTGAGTTGCGGATTTTTCTCAAACTTACAAAGATTCATATCTTCTCAAATTTTTCATCCTTTTTACTGTTTTGTAAATTAATTTTTCTATGTCAATTTGATTAATTAATTTTCATATTACCCACATAAAAACGATTTCAAATAAAATACTTAATTCTTATTACATAATACTTCATACTCTATGCATTTAGAAATAAACGATGACAGATACTCAAGACTTGAACTTATCACATGGTGGGATCAGGATATTTTAAAAAATGCAAAAATTCTGGTTGTGGGTTGTGGAGCTCTGGGAAATGAAATAGTAAAAAATCTTGCTATGCTAGGTGTCGGGAATATTTGTGTTGTCGATATGGATAAGGTCGAAGAAAGCAATCTTACAAGAAGTGTTTTATTCAGAAAGGAAGATGAAGGTTTATCGAAGGCGGAAGTGATTTGTAAAAGAGCAAAGGATATCAATAACGATATTAACATAAAATATTTCGACGGAAACATTTTCAACTTCGGACTGGGAGTGTTCAAAGGCTTTGATCTTGTAGTAGGCGGTCTCGATAACCGTGAAGCGCGTCTGTTTATTAATCAGTCCTGCTGGAAAATAAACAAACCATGGATAGATGGTGCGATCGAAGTTCTGACCGGAGTTGCGAGAATGTTTATCCCTCCGGATAATGCGTGCTATGAATGTACTATGTCGGAGATTGACCATAAACTTATCAATAAACGAAAATCCTGCATGCTTCTCGGACTGGATGAAATTGCAGAAGGAAAAATTCCCACTACTCCTACAATTGCTTCCATAATTGCCGGAGTGCAGGTACAGGAAGCAGTAAAATATCTGCATAATAGAGAAGACTTAATTGTTCTTAACGGTAAAGGCTTTATTTTCAACGGAAATAATAACGATTCCTATATAATAGAGTATCAGAAAAATGATGACTGTCCTTCGCATTATACATTTGAACAAATTGAAAAAGTTGACATTGATTTCGACGAAGCGAATATCTCAGATATAATTGAATACGGAAAAAAATATTTCGGCGATGATAATTTCCAGATTGAGTTTAATAATGAAGTTGTTTATGAACTGGAAGATGAAAAAAAGAGGGAAACAGGGGATTACTTTGGCAACATGAATCTGATGTCGGTAAAAGACGTCAAGCTTGAGGACGGGAATCTATTAAAGATAAGATCATTTCATAGCCTGAATTCCGGATCTCCACTTGCAAAAAAATTACTGGGTAAAAAACTTGCAGACCTTAAGATTCCGTTCAATGATATTTTAACACTGAGAAAAAATGAAGATGAAATTCATATAGAATTTAGAAGCATGAATATCTTTAATTAGAATTAATCAGAACAGTAATTGTTGAATAAACCCGTCTCAAAATATGATTTCCTGAATAACAAGATTTGCCCTTACTGTCAGTCGAAGCTAAAGAAGGGTGCTGATTACACAATTTGTTCTCACTGCGGTACTCCGCATCACAAAGAATGCTGGAATGAGAACGGAGGCTGCACTACTTACGGCTGCATTAACAATCCTCAGACCGAAAGGAGGGTTGACCTGGAATCCGAGGACGTTGGCAATGAAACACTGGAATCATTGAGAGAATCACTTCGAGTACCTGCTAGCGAAATATTAATTGAATGCCCGAACTGCAGCTCTGAGATCGAAGAAGGTTCTGTCTACTGCAAATTCTGCGGTTATAATATAGCTGAAAATAAATTACAGCAAGATCCCGATGTTAAAATTGATACAAAGGAAGACTTTGAAAAGGAATATAAAAAAAGATACAGGGATAAGATAAGCATTACTCGAAGGAGAACTCTGATTACTGCCGGAAGTTTTGTGCTGATTATTTCCACTGTTATATTTCTCTTTTATTTAACCGTCAATAAACTAAATGAATATTTTTCTTCGGATGAATATAAAATAAAAAATACGGTATATAACTGGAAAGATGCGTGGGAAGACAAAGACTTGGAAAAATATCAAAGTTATCTTACAGAAGATTATCAGTATATAGGAAAAGACGGTAAGAGGATTGATTTGAAGGATAAGTTAAGACGCATCGAAGGCACATTTAAAACATATAAAAAAATAAACATAAGTTTCACAGATTTTAAAATGATTAATGATACAACTGTAAACGAAACTGATAAGAAAGTTCAGTTCAATGAAAATTACGAATCCGATAAGTTCAAAGAGAGCGGGGTAAAGACATTAAGACTGTATAAAGGAACAGAGACAAGCGGGGAGTGGAAGATATACAGGGAAATATTTGAATAAGTATTAGGTACTAAGTAATTGGTATTAGGTAAATATTAACTTCTAAAAACCTCAACTCACAGAATCTGTTATACAGACAGGATTTTATTAAATACTTAATACCTAATATTGTTACACAAAAAAGAAATATGAAATCAGCAATCCAATCACCAGCGTAAGCCCGAACATCATATTCAACTGTGCTGTCATCATTATGTGCTTGGTCCCGTATTCAAATCTCGCATGTGCTTCTTCAGGAAACCCTTCTGACATTTTAGTAATCTTCAGAGCCAGAGGTAAAGTTATCAGTGCAAGCAATGCAAACCAGGGAAGCAATTTCAATGCAACAAAAATTATAAGTGCAAGATAAGCACCGAGAACCATTACATAAAATAATTTTATGGAAAGCTTTTCTCCTATTAATATAGGAAGTGTTTTCACTCCGAACTTTCCGTCGAAATTAATATCACGGATATTGTTTGAATGAAGAATTGCATCAATGAGCAATCCGATAGGTATCGAGAAAAGGAGCGGCATGTACGAGAACTGCTGTGTCTGAACAATATATGAACCCAAAGTCATTCCAAGTCCGAATGAAATAATTACCTGCAGATCACCAAGAGCTTTGTATTTCAATGCAAGAGGTTTTGCTGTATAAAATATTGCTGACAGTAAACCGAACAAGCTCAAATACAAAATCCAGACTCCTGCCTGAGTATATAGATAAACGCCTATAAGCGATGCAATCAGTAGCGATACGAATGCTGCGGTTTTCATCTGTTTCATGCTTACGAGACCGAGAGAAATAACCATTGAGCCGCCGTGCGGAATTCCGAGCTCCTTGTCTTCCTTATCAATGCCTTTGTCATAGTCAAAGATATCATTGATAATGTTGGTGCCGACCTGAACAAGAATACAGCCTATCAGACACAGGAAAAAATTAAGGAAGTTGAATTTAAGTCCAGGATTCAGAAGTACGGCAAGCACAGAACCGAACAGAACCGGAATTATAGAAGCGGGAAATGAATATGCCCTTGCAGCCATCAGCCATAATGCTATGCCCTTGGGGGGAGTGTTTTTAATTTCAGACATATATGATTTTAGTTTTTATTAAGTGCAAAATTAAGCATTCTAAGTCTTGAAAAAAATATAAATAAAATA
>CAZLOL010000139.1:0-5656 GCA_964561045.1 uncultured Ignavibacteriaceae bacterium
TCCATAGACTAGCCATTTTTATTTCATCGTTTTGGACGGATGTGGTTTAATTTTCCACTTTTAACATTTTATGGTATTGAATAACAGATTCAATAAATGTAATTTGCATTTCCAAAAAATTTTGCCGGGATAGCTCAGCTGGTTAGAGCGTCGGAATCATAATCCGTAGGTCGGGGGTTCAAGTCCCTCTCCCGGTACAATTAGATTTAAGATTCAAGATTATCTCTTCTTTTTTTCCTCTTTGTAAATAAATTTAAAACTTACAAAACTTACGAATCTTATGAATCTTACGAATCAAAAGTAATCTCCCCTTTGATGAATTATTCAATTGCTTAATTTTCATAGAAAAGCTATTTTTGTAGTTCACTAATAAATTTTAACAATTATGTCAGAAATCAATCTAAAAGCCAAAAAAAGGGAAGAGTATAAAGAGTCGACTCTTAATCAGATCAGGAAAAAAGGTGTCATACCCGGAATTTACTACGGACACGATGTTGGTAACATTAGTATTGCCGCAACTGAAATTGACCTCAGACCAATAATCTATACTACAGAATCTCACATAGTAAACTTAAGCTTTGAAGGCGATTCATCAAATTACAGCTGCATACTGAAAGATGTTCAGTTTCATCCGGTCACGGATAAACCGCTGCATTTTGATCTCATTGCTTTAAAAGAAGGCGAAACAATCACTATCGAAGTAACCGTTCAGCTTATTGGTAACGCTCAGGGTATCAGGGACGGTGGAATTCTTCAGCACATTCTTCATAAGCTTGATGTAGAATGTCTTCCTAAGAATATCCCGTCACATATTGATGTAGAAATCACAAACATGAATATAAATGATTCCATAAAGGTAAGCGATCTGAAGCTTGAAAATGTAAAGATCCTGAATGATGAAAATGCTTCAATAGTATCTATTGTACCGCCGACTGTTGAAAAAGAAGTTGTTGCTGAAGCAGTCGAAGGTCCTGCTGAACCTGAAGTAATATCCAAAGCAAAGAAGGATGATGAAGAAAAAGAAAAGTAACTTTCTTTTTCATAAAATTAATAACGGGTGAAGCTTATAGTTGGTCTGGGAAATCCCGGCTCGAAATACGAACTCACAAGACATAATATAGGATTTATTATACTTGATTTTTTTGCAGAGTCATTAAGCATTGGTTTTAAAGCCGGTAAAGGTGACTGGCTGGAAGCAAAAGGAAGAATAGGAGAAGAGGATATTTATCTTCTGAAACCATTGACATTTATGAATAACAGCGGAATTGCCATTTTGGAGTTTATGGAAAAGACAGGTACGGATATTAAAGACGTGCTTGTTGTAGTTGATGATTTTCAGATCCCGCTCGGTATGATAAGAGTAAGGAAAGGCGGAAGTGACGGAGGACATAACGGATTATCCAGCATTATTTATCATCTGAATTCAGATGAGTTTCCGAGAATGAGGATTGGAATTGGCAGAAATGAAACTTTGAAGAATGATGATTTCATAGATTTTGTGCTGGGAAATTTTGACAGGGAAGAGATTGAAATTATTAAAAAGCTGATGCCTGAATATATTAAATGCATCAGAAGTTTCATAACTGACGGTCTTACGGTTACCATGAACAGTTTCAATAAGATGCATAGCCCGGATTGAATAATTTGATGATAGCTATGAAAATTTTATTTTCATTAAGATTAACGTTAATATTTGATTCACAATATATAAAAATAGTTAAGTAATACTTCTCATCAGTTTTCAAAATATTCTAAATCATAATCATCATTCCATCAATAAATCATAGTTTAAAACAATATAAAAAAATAATATGCGGAAACACTTATTAAGTACTTTGCTTGTTATCCTTACCCCGGTAATGACATTTGCAAGCGAAGCAAATCTTAAAATTCCCGAATTGAATGCTGATCAAAACACGCTGCTGTTATATGGTATCGGCGTTTGTATTCTGGGAATGCTGTTCGGGATCTATCAGTTTATTGCGGTAAAAAAATTACCCGCTCATAAATCTATGCTTGAAGTTTCACAGGTGATTTTTGAAACCTGTAAGACATATCTTCTTCAGCAGGGAAAATTCCTGTTTATACTGTTTCTGTTTATAGGCGCATGTATTGCTTTCTATTTCGGAGTTCTGCAGCACGAATCCATAGGCGGAGTTATTCTGATTTTAATGTGGACTGTAATCGGGATATTAGGATCTTACGGAGTAGCATGGTTCGGAATCAGAATGAATACTTTAGCAAACAGCCGTATGGCTTTTGCTTCACTTGAAAGAAAGCCACTGAAGCTTCTGACAATTCCTCTGAATGCAGGAATGAGCATCGGGGTGCTGCTTATATGTGTTGAACTTATAATGATGCTTATAATATTCCTTTATGTTCCGAGAGAATATGCAGGCGCCAGCTTCATAGGATTTGCAATCGGCGAATCACTCGGCGCTTCGGCTCTTAGAATCGCCGGGGGTATTTTCACAAAGATTGCTGACATAGGCTCTGATCTGATGAAGGTTGTTTTTAAAATAAAAGAAGACGATCCGAGAAATCCGGGTGTAATCGCTGACTGTACCGGTGATAATGCAGGTGATTCGGTCGGACCAACAGCAGACGGATTCGAAACATACGGTGTTACCGGTGTTGCTCTTATCAGCTTTATTGTTCTTGCTGTAACAGGCGTAGAGCTTCAGGCAACTCTGCTTGTATGGATATTTGTAATGAGAATATTAATGATCGTCACTTCCATTGCCGCTTTTTATATCAACGGCGTTATTTCAAAAATAAAATATACGGGTAAAGATAATCTTGATTTCGAAGTTCCACTTACTTATCTGGTCTGGATCACTTCAATACTTTCTATTATTGTAACTTTCATAGTTTCTTATTTACTCATTGGTTCGCTTCCGGATAACCTGTGGATAACGCTGTCTATAATAATCAGCTTCGGTACTCTGGGAGCTGCGCTTATTCCGGAATTCACAAAGATATTTACTTCACCGAAATCAAAACACGTTGAAGAAGTTGTAACCGCATCAAGAGAAGGCGGAGCATCATTAACGATCCTGTCAGGTCTTGTTGCAGGAAACTTCAGCGCATTCTGGATGGGAATGGTTTTCTTTGGTTTAATGTACGGCGCATACATAACTTCCGGTTCAATTCCCGAAGCAATGATGCAGTATCATACAATATTTGCTTTCGGACTTGTTGCATTCGGTATGCTTGGTATGGGACCTGTTACAATTGCAGTGGATTCATACGGACCAGTAACGGATAACGCACAGTCAATTTATGAGTTGTCTTTGATTGAAGAAAATAAAGAACAGAAAGAAAAAGAAATTGAAAAAGAATTCGGATTCAAGCCTGACTGGGAAAGAGCTAAATTATATCTTGAGGAAAATGATGGTGCAGGAAATACTTTCAAGGCAACAGCTAAACCTGTACTTATCGGTACTGCAGTTGTAGGAGCTACAACCATGATATTCTCACTTATACTTGTTCTGAAAAATGTTCTTGGCGTCGAGCCTGAAACGGTATTAAATTTACTCAACCCGTATTCAATACTCGGTTTCCTTTGTGGCGGCGCAGTCATATACTGGTTTACGGGAGCTTCCACACAGGCAGTTACAACCGGAGCTTACAGTGCGGTTGAATACATTAAGAAAAACATTAATCTTGATGAGAATGCTTCATTAAGCGCTTCGACGGAACAGTCTAAGAAAGTTGTAGAGATATGCACAAAGTATGCACAGAAAGGAATGTTCAATATATTTATTGCTGTATTCTCATTTGCTATAGCATTTGCATTTATGTCTGCACCGGCTGAAGGAAACAACGCACCTGCGTGTTTCTTTATAAGTTATCTGATTTCTATTGCTGTGTTCGGATTATTCCAGGCGATATTCATGGCAAATGCCGGCGGCGCGTGGGACAATGCAAAGAAAGTTGTGGAAGTTGACCTAAGAGAAAAGGGAACACCTCTTCACGATGCGACAGTTGTGGGAGATACAGTAGGTGATCCGTTCAAAGATACATCTTCGGTAGCTTTGAATCCTATAATCAAATTCACAACTTTATTTGGACTGCTTGCAATGGAGATCGCTATCACGGAAGCATTCAGGGATTCAGCTCCGATGGTAGGACTGGTATTTCTTGTTATAGCTTTGATATTTGTATGGAGATCATTCTATAAAATGAGAATAGTTAAAGAACTTGTGTAGCTGAGTTAGTAAGAAATATTTTAAGATTTAAAAAAAGGTGTTCAGAAATGGACACCTTTTTTATTTGGAATTTGGAAATTAACATTTTCCTCACTCACCTCTTACTTCACTACTAACCAGTTTACTCATATTAAAATGTAACCGTATGAGTAATAATAATTTCTTTGTAAAAGTTGCTTCCAAACTTTAGCTAAACTATTTAATCTAGCTATAAACCAACTAACTTTTCATAAAATGAAATTATATGAGTCATTAACATGCATATAGAAGAATTCAAGCCTTTGGATTACAAATAGGATTTAGAAAATAACTGATAAATTTTTATTAAATTTGAAATGTGAACGTATGGAAAGCAAAACAGCAATTAAGATATTTGAATCAAAACAAATTCGATCGTTATGGAATGAGGAAGAAGAGAAGTGGTACTTTTCAATTATAGATGTAATTGAAATACTTACTGACAGTGTGAATGCAACTGCTTACTGGCGAAAGCTAAAACAACTCTTGAAGGAAGAAGGAAATGAAAGCGTGACAAATTGTCACGCTTTGAAAATGCTTGCAGTTGATGGTAAAATGCGTTTTACAGATGTTGCAGATACTGAGCAATTATTTCGTCTGATTCAGTCAATACCTTCGCCAAAAGTAAAGCCATTTAAATTATGGATAGCAAAAGTTGCAAGAGAGAGAATTGATGAAATAGAAGATTCGGAGATTGGGATAGACCGTCTGATGGTAACTTATTTGAAAAAGGGTTATATAGAAAAATGGATAAATCAAGAATCTTTCCTGAGATCTAAGAATTATAGATTGAAACAATTTTAAAAAAATATAAAAATAAAACCATGCCGGTATCAAATTCAGCATCATTGTATCACACAAGTATTTTAGTAAATGATTTGGAAGCATCAGCGGAGAAACTTTCAAAGACACTTTCTTTAAGTTGGAATCTTTGGACAATTGTACCCGATAATTGTTTTGTAAACGGAGAACCATCTCCATTATGCTGACTTGTTAAGTAAAGCAGACGCTTTATTATATGGCAGGATAACTTATCAGCTTATGGAATTTTGGCGAACTCTGACAGAAAATCCTTCAGGTGAAAAATCAACGGACGAATTTGCTATATGGAATGCAAATAATTTATCCTCAGGAGAGTATTTCTATACAGTTGAAATTGAAAATACAATGCTTGAATCAAAGTTAGTTCTTTTGAAATAGGAGATCCTTTAATAAATTATTTAAAGAGTTCTGAGAAGCCTTTACTGTCAATCATATTCAACTGAGTTTTAAACATTGTAAATGAAAGTTTATTGGTGGAACCGTGGGAAAGGATTTTAAACTTTGATTTTATATAAAACCGTCAAATGCTTTGCATAAATGTGCGTGATTTTGTAAGTTTGTGGGGGTATTTAATTGTTTTTGGCTATGTTAGACGGCAGTGAAAC
>CAZLOL010000139.1:5756-10137 GCA_964561045.1 uncultured Ignavibacteriaceae bacterium
TGTTCAATCCAACATCTACCTATGACGGGAATTGGAATAAGGGCAGTAAAATACTATTTATAGGAACTGATGATAAAGGAGAAAAAGGTGGTATGGTTTCAGAAATTATTGAAAACATTCCCAATCGTTTTGTTTCAATTCGACATTACGGACTTATAAAAGATAATGTGGAAATCACAGAAGGACCGGAAGTAGAAAAATGGGCAAATGGATTTGAAAATTATACTTTCGAAGAAAACAACGGAACTACAACAGTTACTGTTGACTTAGACACCACAGAAGATTTTTTAGATTATATGAACCAGACCTTCCCAGAAGCACTCGCCAAATTGAAAGAAATATGTGAAAAATAGTATGACAGGAAGACATAACAATTAACAAGAATGAAACACAGCCTGTGACAAGGGCTTAGCGAAAGTGCTGGTTCAGTGGTTAATTGAACATTTGTGCTTCGCTAGCCACCTTCGCCAAACCCGAAACGCTATAGGGCATTTTAGGACGACACCAAGAAGACAATAAATTCAAACAGACAAATCAATAATGACAACCAACAAACTTGAGATAAAACTAAGACCGACAGAAATAGCAGACCTGGAAACTTTATTTCAATTTCAACTTGACAGAGAAGGCGGATACTTAGCTGCATTTATGCCAAAAGACCCGACAGACAAATCCGGTTACATTAATAAATACACAAAACTGTTAGACGACCCCACTGTTAATAATCAAACAATACTTCTTGACAATGTTATCGTAGGAAGTATTGCTAAGTTTGAAATGGAAGGCGATGCTGAAATTACTTACTGGATAGACAGAAAATTCTGGGGTAAAGGAATTGCCACAAGCGCGCTTAAAGAATTACTTGCTATTGAAAAAATGAGACCAATTTTTGCGAGAGTTGCATTTGATAATATTGGTTCACAAAAAATTTTAGAAAAATGCGGCTTTATAAAAATCGGTAATGACAAAGGTTTTGCCAATGCGCGGCAGATGGAGATAGAAGAATTTATTTATAAGCTGACTTGAATTTTTAAACGCCTTATAGAGTAAGGAGCATACATTACTTATACCATGAAAAGAAGAGAATGGTTTAAGGGTCTTTGGACTCAATCAAACAATTTTAATTGGACCGTTTGCTTACACGTAAGTGGTTTCTATTGAACAATCTAGGTTTATTTCTTCTTTCGTTTTCAATTTCCTTAATTAGATCGCATAATCTCAAATGATCTAAGGACAAAATATATCAGCAGCTCATTGCCAGCCGGCAAGCTTCTTCAAGCGTCATTTTCTCTCCTTCTTCCCTGTATTTTAGAATCTCTGCATCACTTAACAGTTCATTCAGTCTTACAGTTAATTCATTTTTTTCTTTCTCTGCATTAAAATCAAATTCTGTTCCCACAGACTTAACCGTGTGTTCTGCCGCATACAACAACCTGGCTGCATCGAAAAGTTTTTTATTCAATTCAAGTAATCGTGCCAGATAGATTAACGTATTTGCAACTCCCGGTGTGTCACCAATTTCTTTTCTGAAAGCAAGACTTTCTTCAAAATATTTCTTTGCCTGATCAAATTCTCCCTGAGTATACATTACACTTCCCAGACTGTTCATGGAATCAGCCATACCTTTTCTGTCACCAAATTCTTTTCTGAAAGCAAGGCTTTCTTCAAAATAAGTCTTAGCCTGTTCATTATGTCCCTGAGTGAACATTACACCACCAAGACTGTGCATGGAATCAGCAATTCCTTTTCTGTCACCAATTGCTTTATAAATAGAAAGGCATTCTTTATAATATTTCTCTGCATTTTCATAATCTCCCAGAGAACATAACGTATTTCCCAGATAGCCCATGGAAGTTGCAATTCCTCCTTTGTTGCCAACTTCTTTACTAATAGCCATGCTTTCAAAATAATATTTCCTGGCAAGCTCATAATCTCCCTGATTGTTTGCCAGATATCCGAGGTTGTTTATGGAAGAAGCAATCATATATGTGTAACCAATTTCTTTACTGACAGCCAGGCACTCTTTATAATATTCCCTTGCTTTTTCAGAATTTTCCAGAACATATGTTATACTCCCCAGACTGTTTAGTGAAATAGCAATAATTTTTTTGTAACCAATTTCTTTACTGATAGCCAGGCATTCCCGGTAATATTCCTTAGCTTGCTCATAATCCCCCTGATAGTATGATATATTTCCCAGGTTCGTCAAAGAAGCAGCTGTTACTTTTTTATCACCAACTTCTTTATTGATAGCAAGACTTTCTTCAAAATATTTCTTAGCCCTCTCATAATCTCCCTGATGGTATGATATACTTCCAAGATTGACCACGGAAACAACAATTCCATAATTGTCACCAATCCCTTTTCTGATAACCAGACTTTCTTCAGTATATTTCTTTGCTTCTTCATAATCTCCCTGATCTTTTTTAAGAGAACCAATCACTGAAAGAACTCCTGCTTTTACAGATTTATCCAGTTCGCCGGAACTTTGCAGAATAGTTTCAACAAGCCTGATTCCGGTTGAATAATTTCCGGTTGTAGTCCAGAATTCTCCAATTGCTGCCGCAACAATTCCCCCTTTTTCTGTATTTCCATTATTTACAGACCAGTCAATTGCAGATATGAAGTTACTGTGATCAGCTTCAATTATGTCGAGCCAGAATCTTGCGTTTTCACCCTTAAGTTCCTCTTCCGCTTTTTCAGACAAATCCAGGAAGTAATTCAAATGCCGCAAGAATATTTCATACCCGTCTGAGAGTTTTTCTATGCCGTATTGCTTTAATGACTCAAGTATCCTGTATCTTTCCTTTGATTCATCATAAATTATTACAGACTTTTCCGTCAGCTGACTTAGCAGATCAAGCATTAAACTTTTACTTATCATTTCATCTGAACAAATTTCTTCCGCCGCCTCAAGCGTCCACCCTCCAGAAAATACTGAAAGTCTGCTCCACAATATTCTTTCCTCTTCCGAAAGCAGATCATAGCTCCAGTCAATCAGAGCTCTTAATGTCTGCTGTCTCGGTAAGGCTGTTCGTTTACCTCCGGTCAGGAGACTGAATCTGTCATCAAGTCTCTCATATATTTTTCCTACCGATAAAATCTTTGTCCTTGCAGCTGCAAGTTCTATGGCAAGAGGAATTCCGTCAAGCCGTGAACAAATTTCTGCCAGCGACGGAGCGTTTTCATTGTTAACTCTGAATTTGGGATTTACTGAAAGCGCTCTTTCTATGAATAAGCGAACTGATTCATACTGAGTCAACTGTTCGGGAGTGTTATTTGATTTTGGATCAGGAATTGCAAGCGGCGGGATTCTGTATGTTATTTCTCCTTTGCAGTTCATTGCTTCGCGGCTTGTTGCAATGATCTTAAGCTTAGGACATGAAGAGAGTAATCTTTCAGTCAGATTCGCACAGGCATGTATCAACTGCTCGCAATTATCAAGCAGAATTAAAATTTCTTTTTCTTTAAGAAAATGAATTAATGTTTCTTCCGTTGATTTCTTTGTTTCTTCCTTAATTCCCAGAGCATCAATTATTTTTGAAGTCAATAAGGCGGGGTCATTCAGTGCTGCCAGATCAACAAACCATACTCCGTGTTCATATTCATCTATGACTTCGGCTCCGGTCTGAAGCGCAAGTCTTGTCTTCCCGGATCCGCCTGCTGATGTCAGAGTCACAAGCCGGCTAAGTTTCAGAGTTTCCCTTACATGCTTCATCTCGCTCTCACGCCCGATAAAACTCGTAAGCTGGACAGGAATATTATTCGGGCGGGCATCGAGTGTTGTTAACGGCGGAAAGTCTTCACGAAGTCCGGCGCTAATCACCTGATAAAGTCGAATCGGCAGAATGACATCTTTCAATCTTCGTTCACCTAAATCCCGGAAATTCACTTCAAATTCCTGAAGACCGGAAGAAACTTTTTTTTCCTCTCTTTTACTTTGCGTCTTAGAGTCTTTTGTATAAAGTGTATAAAGTTCGTAAGCATCGTTTGAAATGAGTATCTGCCCGCCGTAAGCTGCGGACATAACTCTTGAAGCCCGCGCAAGAGTAATATAGCCCATGTAATTCTTTCCGTTCCATTCAGCATTTCCCGAATGAATGCCGATCCTTACATTTATTACAGCTTCATCCCATTTCTCATTCGCAAGTTCTATCTGTATTCCGACTGCCGCTTTCACAGCATCTTCTGAACTCACAAACGCACAACAAAAAGCATCTCCGACGCTTTGAAAGATGAAGCCATTGTTGGATTCGATTTCTTTTATAAGAATTGAATGATGCTTTTCCAAAGAAGACGAAAGCTTATCCGGAAACATCTGAGAAAGCTTTGTACTTCCCTCGATGTCTGTGAAGAGAAATGTTACTTTTCCTGTTGGTAT
>CAZLOL010000140.1:0-10006 GCA_964561045.1 uncultured Ignavibacteriaceae bacterium
GTTACAAACTTTCCAAACTTTATGAACTTTATGAACGTTTGAACTTATTTCTTCTTTATTGATTTTTTACTTTTCTTCGTAACAGCAGCGGGTTCTTCTAAATTGCTTTCATACATTTTTTTATAAGCATCATAGTAGAACATTATACTGTTGACATAATTATAAGGTTCTTTCCAGTTATCAAGAGTACCGTGCGGAGGTCTTTTAGAATCGGGCCAGACGAGAGCATGAATGGAATCCTCTTTTGAAGCCAGGAAAGGATATGCTTCTTTGACATTATCCCAGCTTCTGTAATCCTTTTCAAAGTATGCAGTAATGGTCATTGCGTCAATGACGCGTCCAAGTCCGGCATTATAGGAAGCCAGAGCAAATTTATATTTGTCATCACCCAGATCTCTGAACTGAGACACCAGAGTAGCATAATAATAAATTCCTGCTATTACATTATTCGGAGGAGAATGTGTTTCGTCCAGATCAAGTTCATTTTGAAGACCTGCTCCTGTTCTCGGCATAAGCTGCATAAGCCCGAAAGCTCCTGCATGAGAACGCGCATTTGCATTGAAGTAAGATTCCTGTCTGATGATAGCAAGTACTATTCTCCAGTCCAGTTTATAATTATTACATTCTTTTTTGATTGTATCACCAAGCTCTTTGACAAGATTTTCAACATTTCCGAGTTTAAATTCTTTGCTTACCATCTGAATCTTTTCCGTTACCCTTTCCAAATCCCTTACATTTATTGACTTAGCCTGCTGTTTGAAATTTGCATTAGAAGTAAAAAGATCAAAAAGCGTAGGCCAGTCTTTCATAAGATTATTAACATAAAGGATATTATCAAATGATCTCTTTGCGATTAATTTATCGAAATTAACTGTTTCAGTTTTTGGATTTCCCGTAGGCGCAGTTACGATATTTTTTTCACTGCTTAAAACTTCAGGGCTGATCTTATCTGAATGTGAATATAAAAGTGATTCTTTATAGGAATATATGATAAGCATCAAAGACAGAATAAAAGGGACTGTGAAAAGAAAAGTTTTTTTCAATTTAAAATTAGAATCCGCTTTTAAATTATTAGTGTAAGTTATGGAGTTCATTGATTTTATAAAACATATAAAAATAGAAAAAGTTTTACAATTGCAAAGGAAAGGATAGAATTAGTTAATAGTTAGTAGTTAGTAGGTAGTAGTTAGTAGTTAATATTTAGTAATCATCATTTGACACAGTTGTAATATTTAAGTTAAAAATGCAGATCTGTAACAGAAGTAATTATAGTTCCTATCTAAGCAGAGTCGAAAGACCGGTAATTGAGAATTGAAGTAATGTCAATAATGTATAAGAAATTTAGTTCTTTCCGGAAAAATGGTAATAACTGTCATAGGTCAGGTCTATGTAAGTAAGGAGTTATGTTGCTTTAGATAAATGAAAGTAGAAAATAAAGGTATGCAAGTTCAAAGATATCCGGAACATTATGTGAAGCAGTTTTTTTCTTATAAATTAATTTGGAATCGAAGTAATTATTAATTTTTTAAAAATATACCTAACATTGAAAAATTGTCGTTTGAAATTCTAAGCACCGGAAAATGCAAAAATTTCGTTTTTGACGAGTTCGGCAGCTTTTTTATGCTCTATAAAAAAGAAAGCGGACTTATATCAGAGATTACATTTCAAAATTCAAAATGTTTTAGACTGATTTGCGCGGAATTTACATGAATAAACAATTTAATTCCTTGTTACTTCTTTGCTATTTGAGTAATTTTGACATTTGCAATTAAAAATAATATAATTTTGGATTTACAGTTAAATGACATAGAAAATTCGAAGAAAGAGCTCAATGCAGAACTTTCTTACGAAGAACTCACGCCATATTTTGAGAAGGCATTTGAAAATTACAGAAAAAAAGCAAATATACCGGGTTTCCGCAAAGGAAAGGTTCCGATGAGCATGATCAAAAAACTTTACGGAGAAGGTCTGGAATATTCGGCTATAGAGGATATCACCAACGAGGTTTTTGTGAAATACATAATGGATAATAAACTTGATCTGCTTAGCAAAGCTTCTATAAAAGAAATGGACTATAAACCAAAGGAGAAGCTTACATTTAAAGTGGAATTTGAAGTAATGCCTGAGATAAAGGCAGATACATACAAAGGACTCGAACTTAAGAGAACTAAATATGTAATAGATGATTCCAGAGTAGATGAGGAAATAAATTATCACAGATTCAGAAATGCAACGAATGAAATAGACGGTGCTGCACTTGATGATAATTATATTATAACTGTCGATTTACAGAATCTGGATGAGGCAGGCAATATTCTGATAGGTCAGACTCAGAAAGATCTCAGGATCTATCTTGGAAATGAACAGATGTTTCCCGAGTTCAAACAAGGATTCAAGGGAATTAAAGAAGGGGAAGTAAGGGTTATAGATTCGAAAAATGCCGAAGGAGGACCAAAGAAAGTTCAGATAACCTGTACTAAAGTAGAGAAGCTGATCATGCCCGAGATGAATGAAGAGTTCTTCAAAAAAATTACAGGTAAAGAAGGAATAAAGACTGAAGAAGATTTCAGAGCTGAAATTAAAAATGAGATACAAAAGATTTATGATGGCATATCAGACAGGAAAATAGATAATGATGCTATCAGTGAAATGATAAAATCCAATGACATTCCGGCTCCTGAAAGATATATAGAGGTAATACTCAACGGAATGGTAGATGATTACAAACAGCAGTTCCCCAAGAAACAGCTTCCAAAAGATTTTAATGCCGATGAATTCAAGAAAGAAAGAAGAGTAGATGCTATACTGCAGGCAAAATGGTATCTTATCAGGGAAAAAATGATAGAGGATAACAAGATAGAAGCGCTTGAAGAGGATTTTAAGAATCTTGCCGAAAAGAATGCTTCCAGATATAATATCCCAGCGGATAAACTTATCGAAGCTTACAAAGAAAATGAAGATATAAGGATGAAGATCCTTAATGATAAAGTACTGGATCTGATTATTTCAAATGCAAATATCACCGAAACAGAAGAGATAGTAAAAAAAGAAGATCAGGGAATTGAACAATAATAAATTTTACCGGCAAGATTTATTCCCCTTTAAATTATATTAACATGTTTGATACCGGATTATAGCATGATCTGAAATATTATCATAACGTTATGTTAAATTAATTAACGGTCAGATGTAAAACACATTTAAAATTAAATTAAATAAAAATAAAAAATGCATTATTCAGATTTAATAAAGAGAAACGAAGGTTTCTTAAATCAGAACCTAAATCAGTTACACAGCCAGCTTGTGCCAATGGTAGTCGAACAGACATCAAGAGGCGAGAGGGCATATGATATTTATTCCAGATTATTAAAAGAGAGGATCATCTTTCTCGGAACGGCGGTTTATGACGAGATAGCATCTCTGATAATAGCACAGCTCCTGTTTCTGGAATCAGAAGATCCTGATAAGGACATAATGTTATATATAAATTCACCCGGAGGAAGTGTCACAGCCGGTCTTGCGATCTATGATACTATGCAATATATAAGACCTGACATTACTACAATGTGCGTTGGAATGGCAGCTTCAATGGGACAGCTTCTTCTGACCGGGGGTTCAGCCGGGAAGAGAATAGCTTTACCGCATTCTAAAATACTTATGCATCAGCCCTGGGCGAGCGGACTCGGCGGTCAGACGACAGATATACTTATTCATGCACGAGACATGGAAAAGACGAGAGAGACTTTATTTAAGATCACAGCTCTTCATTCCGGCCAGGCGCTTGAGAAAGTAATGATAGATGCTGAAAGGGATAACATAATGAATCCCGAGGAAGCGAAAAAGTACGGGCTGATAGATGAGATACTTACTCATAGGGAGAAGAAAGAAAAAAAGAAAGATTAGAAGTTTTTAATTTTGCTTAAATGAAAAGGGGAAAGTTTATTTGCCTTTCCCTTTTTTTAAATTTAATAGTGTTGAAAATATTCGTTAATTAAAGTAATTTGGCTTTCATAAATTTTAAAACAAGTAAATGGATTTTAAACTAACTAACCGAATTTTCGCTGCATTTGTTTTTCTTTTTTCCACAATTATATATGTAATGACTGTTCAGCCTACCTTTTCCTTATGGGATTGCGGTGAATTTATTGCCTGTGCATATACATTATCGGTACCACATCCTCCGGGCGCTCCTTTTTTCACGCTTATGGGAAAGATATTCACAATGCTGCCGACAGCTTCAGATATAGGTCTGAGGGCTAATTATCTTTCGGTAATTTCCAGTTCTCTTTGTGTATTATGTCTATATCTTATTTCTACTAAAGTAATTAAGAACTGGAGGGGAATTCCAAAAACATCTTTTGATGTACTGCTTATTTGCGGATCTTCTGCGGTCGGAGCATTATCTTATGCGTTCAGTGAATCATTCTGGTTCAATGCACTCGAAGGTGAAGTTTACGGTATGGGAACTTTCCTGATAGGACTTTGTATGTGGATACTTATGGTCTGGTGGGAAAGATCAGATGAACCCGGCAGTGACAAATACCTTTTATTAGTAGCTTATATTGTAGGGCTTTCAATTGGAATCCATTTACTTGTTGCACAGTGTATATTTTTAGCGGGACTATTCTTTTATTTTAAAAGATATGATTACACACCTAAGACACTTTTAATTGCTTTCGGTCTGTCTGCAATTGCATTTTTCATTGTTTATCCGGGACTTGTCAAAAAATTTCCTTTATTAATGTCCGGCAGTGTTGCGCTTGGAATAGCCGTAATCGGACTGCTTGTCTTTGGAATATATTATGCAAGACAAAAGATGAATCCGATACTGAGCCTTTTAACACTATCTTTGTTTCTGATAATTCTGGGATATTCAACTTACATATCAATTCTTGAAAGAGCCAATGTTGCAAATCTCCCAATCAACGAGAACAAGCCATCTGATATGGAGACTTTAGTATCTTATCTGAACAGAGAGCAATACGGACAGCAGCCATTAATACTTCCGAGAAGATATTCACAGGAGCCGCAGCATCAGGCGATCTATCAGAATTATTCAAGCGATATGGAGTTCATGTGGAAATATCAGATCAATCACATGTTCAACAGATACTGGTTCTGGAATTATATCGGTCGGGCAGGATATAATCAGAATGACGGGGTAGATTTCAAAAAATTCTATGCAATACCGTTCCTGATAGGACTGTTCGGATTATTTTATCAGTTCCGTAAAGACTGGAAATTGGGTTTTGTATTTCTGATGATGTTTCTTATGATGGGTATAGTCACTGCACTTTATCAGAATCAGCAGGAACCTCAGCCAAGAGAGAGGGATTATTTTTATGTCGGGGCGTTCATGGCTTTTTCATTATGGATTGCCGTGGGGGTTGCAGGTTTGATAGAAGTAATTTCTGAAAAGATGAATAAAAAGTCCCTGATGGCGGTATGTTCTGTCGTATTGATACTATCATTTGCAGCAGTTCCGTTGAATATGCTCAGAGTCAATTATCATTATCAGAACAGGAACGGAAATTACCTGCCTTATGATTACGCATATAATATACTTCAGAGCGTTGATAAAGATGCTATACTAATAACGAACGGAGACAATGATACATTTCCGTTATGGTGTCTTCAGGCGGTTTACGGAGTAAGAACGGATGTAAGGATAGTGAACCTTTCTCTTGCTCAGACAGACTGGTATAATCTGCAGCTTAAGAATGAGAGACCATACGGAGCAATGACTGTTCCTATGACATTATCCGATGCTCAGCTGAAAAGACTTCAGCCGGTGCAATGGGATGAGAAGAAACCGGTTACTTATGATGTTCCTTTAACAGCATATCCGGATTCAATGAGAAACAAAGCCGGACTTCCTACAAAGATAGTCACTAACATTGCCCCAACCATAAGACAGCAGTCAGGAAGTCAGGTAATTACCGCATTAAAAGCAAATGATCTTTTGCTGATAGATATTATCAAAGCGAATAAATGGGAAAGGCCATTCTATTTTTCCATTACAGTCACTGAAGAAAATTATGTAGGTCTTGGAGATTATCTGATAATGGAAGGTATGGCACAGAGGTTAGTTCCGTATAAGCCTTCTGAGTTTGGATCTAACACGGAAGTCAATACGGCAATATTGGAAAAATGTCTTTTTGATAATCCTTCGGAACCTTCAAAGACTCCTCAGTACGGATTCAGGTTCAGAGGACTGAATGACAAGAGTCTTTTTTACAATGAAGATCAGGTAAGAATGACACAGACATTCAGGACATTGTTTTTCAGACTGGCTTATACATATTCTCAGGATTCGACCAAACTAAAAAAAGCCGAGAGTGTACTTGACAGAATGCAGGAAGTAATGCCTACATCTGTAATTCCAATGGACTACAGAATTGAGTATGATGTTGCAATGCTTTATGACAGACTTGGAAACAAAGAAAAGTTCAATCAGCTGATATCAGACGTAGAGCTTAAAGCCGAAGAGGAAATGAAAACCAATCCGGAAAACTATCAGTCTTATTATAATCCATACAGAGTATTGCTGGATGTCTATGAAGCAAAAGGTGAATATCAGAAAGCGCTGGATCTTCTTAACAGGCTTGGTGCATCAGGAGCCAATGATGCAAGCATCAGGCAGAAGATTGAGTCCATCAAAGAAAAAATGAAAAATGCTCCTCCAAAATAATAAATTTTAATTAATGAACCTTGTGCTCTGCAGGTTCATTAAAACATATGTCTAAAAAAACTCTCAGGCAAAATACAGAAATTAAAAAACCGGGTATCAGCAATGGTGTGATAACCGGTTTTCTGATTGTACTTTCCGTTGTATTTATTTTCATTTGCATAGACCACAAGTTCATTCAGGATGATGCTTATATAAGCTTCCGTTATATACAAAACTTTACGGAAGGCAACGGACTCGTATTTAATATCGGAGAAAGAGTTGAGGGATATACAAATCTGTTATGGGTCCTGTTACTGAGCTTGTTTGTTTCAATAAAGTTTGATCTTGAGAATACTTCTCAGATCCTCAGCGTTATATTCGGCGTTGTTGTATTATTCGCAACGTATTATGTTTCAAGTCTGATAGAGATCAAAGATGATTCAAAGCAGATAAAGAAATCAAAGACAGAAAATGCCGATCTCTCCGAAAAATGGTTTAACTTAATTCCTCCCGTTTTGCTTGTGTTTACGGGTTCTTACATCTTCTGGTCAATAAGCGGAATGGAAACAACCATGTTCATATCATTTTGCCTTCTCGGAATCTTTTTCTATATAAAAGAAAGAAAAAGTACTGCTGTGAATTACAAATTCCCGCTTTTCATTTTTCTTGCAACACTAACAAGACCTGAAGGAATGTATTTCTTTGGTCTTATTATGATACATAAATTATTTTTTGCATTCAGGGAGTACAAGGCAGCTGGTCTGAAGGAATTCTTTTCAAAGAATAATATTATATCATATCTAGTGTATGTGATCCCGGTGATTTTTTATTTTTTTATACGGTATTCATATTACGGATATTTATTTCCGAATACATATTACGCAAAGACAGGATTCTCGCAGGCATATCTGAATTCCGGACTGGAATATTTCATGAAGTTCTTCTCATCTTATCTTTTATACGGAGTGGTACTTGCCGCTCCACTTTATCTTTTTAAAAAGAAAGAGAACTTCTTTGAGATCTCGCTTCTATATCTGCTGATAGTATCATTTATAATTTATGTCATCTCTGTAGGAGGGGACGTACTTAAGCAGAACAGATTCTTTCTGCCGGTACTGCCGCTTATCTACATCCTGTTTGCGAAATTTCTCACGGAAATATACTATATATTAAAAAACAAAATAAGCAGGGGAATGGCTTTCGCAGCCGTGACAGCAGTATGCGCGGTCATCTGCATATATTATTACAGCTCTCAGAAAGAGAATCTTGACAGCGACATCCGGAGTGAAAACGGGCTGGTGGAAAAAATGAAAGTATCAGGCGCATGGTTCAAGAATAAACAGTTGAAGCTTGGAAGACCTCTGAACCTTGCTGCTACTACAATCGGGGCAGTATCATTTTTCTCCGGTTCTCAGGTAAATGTCATAGATCTGCTCGGGCTTACAGATAAAGAGATCGCACATAATCCCAAACTCATTCCTGAAATTTCCGCAGGCAATTACGGATGGAAGGAAAGAAATTATAATGCCGATTACGTTCTATCAAGGGATCCGGATTACATTTATTTTTCGACGGGTGTGAAACCCAGTGCTTATGCTGAGCGTGCGCTTTATACAAATGAAGAGTTTATAAAATATTATTATCCATATTATTTTACAGATAAGTCAACAAAGAGTACTGAAGTCGTTTATAAAAGAAAATCCGAAGATCAGGTGAAAGACATTAAATGGGAATTCCCGGGGAATCCGGAATATAAAGTAACGTATGTGAATATGTTCAATCAGGCAATGAATACTTCAAAGGATAAAACCGTTTCAGACAGGGCGATAAATGAATTCAAACAGTCGGCAGAGACAGGTCCTGCAGGATTCGGACTGCCGTATCAGTATATCGGGGACATTTATTTGCAGCAGGGAAAGAAAGATCTCGCGCTTGAAAACTATAAGAAAGCTGTCGATATAAATGAAAGCAATGTGCTTGCGAACTATCAGCTGTATCAGCTTTACAGCGAGAAAGGCGATACTGCAAATGCGCAGCATAGTTATGAAAGGATACTTAAGTATGATCCGGAGATAATAAATTAGAAAATCACTTTTTTCACGACATGATCTGCAGTCAATATTAAATAAATATTTTTTTAAGAGTTGAAATTGCAGTTAAACTATTAAGTTCAGATGAAGAATGAAAATTCTTATAAACGCCCTCTCAGGTAACGGTGACGCTTTAATGTTCTCTCCTTCACTTCGTCTACTCAAAGAAAAACTTCCGGATTCGGATATTGACATGCTTGTTATGTTCAGGTCTGTTAAGGAAATGTATGAGAATAATCCATTCCTTAATAAAATTCATTTTATAGACTTTCTCAAACAATCCAAATTTAAGTCGTTTACGGATGTCAGACTTTTAAAGAATAATGAATATGATTATTCAATAAATGTATATCCTGCCAACCGGCTTGAATACAATATCGTGAATGCATTTCTCGGTGCGAAGAAAAAGATAGCGCATCATTATATTCATTCTGAATTTTCAAGAGCTGAATTTTTGAATGACATTCTCATTGATGAGATCAAAGACAGGCATAATGTTCTGCAGAATCTTGATCTTATAAAATCAATTACAGATGTTAAGGATGCTGATGCAGGTAAGATGGAAATCTTCATTAGCGAAGCAGATAAAGCTTCAGCAGGGGAGTGGATCAGGTCAGTCAATCCGGAAAATAAATTTATTGCGGGATTTCATCCCGGTTCATCTCTTCTGAAAAACCATATTCATAAGCGCTGGGATAAAACAAAATATGCTGAACTCGGAAACAGGCTTATCAAAGAACATAATGCAAAAATATTATTATTCGGAAATGAATTCGAACTGAATAAAGAGATCAGTTCAATGATGAGTGATCAGGCAGTTATTGCTTCAACTGATAATTATATGGATTCAATAGCCAGAATGGAATATTGTAAACTGTTTGTTTCAAATGACACTGCTTTCATGCACTCCGCAGCAGCTCTGCAGTTACCTACTGCAGGAATATTTGCATACACGAACAGTAAAGAATTATATCCCTGGAAAACAAAAAATGTTGTTGTAAGAAAAGACCTTCCATGCAGTCCTTGCTTTTATAACTCACCTAAACCCGCTGAATGTATTTTTCAGGGTGAAGAAGAATTTAAATGCATGAAGCAGATCTCTGTGGAGGAAGTGTATGAAGCTGTTAAACATTTGATAGTTGATAGTTGAGAGTTAAGAGTTGAGAGTTAAGAGTTAAGAGTTGAGAGTTAAGAGTTAAGAGTTGAGAGTTAAGAGTTAAGAGTTGAGAGTTAAGAGTTAAGAGTT
>CAZLOL010000141.1:0-9880 GCA_964561045.1 uncultured Ignavibacteriaceae bacterium
TTTAATTTCTATCCTGAAATCCTTTAATCCTGTAAATCCTGATTCAGACAATTTTTTAACTCGATAATGTTCTTAACTTTCTGGATAGAATCTGACTTATGACAGAATTCTTTATAACTGATTCTCAATACCTATTTCTTAATCATTACTCAATAGTAAAAAAAAACCGGTTTAAATTGTTTAGTTCAAAATTATGAAAATTCATATTATCTGTCAAACATCATTTTTTTAGGTTTGTGACTGGCTTTTTTGATGCATTGAAACTACTGCGTTTCCGTTAACATTGAGGATATATTTTTTTATTGATTAGTTTATTTTAGACAATGAAACTCTTCATATATAACAGATTCACAAAAAAAGAAATTTTTATTTCTTTAATTTTGTCAGATCGCCTGACTTGAATACAACGTTATCTCATTCAAAAGAAATCGGATTTAAATCAAAGTCTGTATTTCTAATTTCAAACTTTTTTGGCGGAAGTGAAATTAATTCCGGGAGGCATGCATCAGATCCTGGAATTTCCTTTCAGAAGATATTTTGTGCATGATATTTCAGGTGCAGACGGGAAGGACAGGAATTACAACCTGCATAAACTACATTGCATTAATTTTTTCATAAAACCAGTTTTTGTTTGGAACAAGTTTTTTTTCATTATCAAGTTCTTTTGTAAATATTATTTTTAAAGATTTTTTTGATGCTGCTTTGCTTTCGTAAATTTTAATTAATCCATTTAAATAATAATAGAATATCCTTATAGTTTCAGCCTGTTCAGTAGTTATAGATTTTTTAATACGGAGATATTGTCTTAAGTTGGTCACTATATATTTTGCACCGTTAATATTTTCCATGTCAAAATAAACTCTTCCCAGGAGAAATTTTGAATGTGCATAATAATTCGCATCTTTAAAATCCACATTGTTCAAATACCGGAAAATATTCTTGTAATCTTTTCTGCCGAACATAAGTTTTGCTTTTGCAAGATTATATGCGTCCTTTGCAAAATTAGGTTCTAAATATTTCCTGTATTCTTCCACAAAGCTGTCAAGCCAATCATATTCTTTTAATGCCAGAGAAGTATTTACCACATTATTAAACTCAAAATCAGTAATGATATTATCTATGACAAACATTTTCCGCTTCCTCATAAACTTATAAAAGTTAAAGGCTTTTTCTCTATATTCTATCAGTCCAAGATTGGTTTTTTTTATATAATACTGTGTAATGTAATGATAATAATATTTAAGATTGTTCTTTTTAAATCTGTTCCCTTTATCTTTCAAATATGTTATAAGCAGGTTCAGATATTTATCATCCATCGTTTCAAACATCATCACTACAAAATAAATTATAAGCAGGTTTGGGTGATTCTTAGATATTAATTCCTTATTTTCATCTACCTGCTTTATTATTTCATTAAAATAGTTTTTTTTAAAAAAAATGTTTTTATTCTTTGTTCCTTCATTATGAAACATTTCATTAAAAGCATGCAGTTTTGTAAATGCAAAATAGTAGTCAAGATTGTCTGATTTTTCCTGTATTCCTTTTTCGAGTTCTCCTCTTATATCTCCGAACTTAAAATAAAACATTTCATTTACAAGACTGATCTTGTTCAAATAATAACTCTCATCTTTTGAAAATGATTTTTTCATGAGTTTTAGAATTGCATTGTAATTCATTTCGAATCTCTTTTGGAGTCCCCTCTTTCTCAAAGACTGCAGCAATAAAATTTTATTTCTCAGTGATTCATTATCAACCTCTGTCTGGGTATAAAACTTTTCCATTAACAAAGAGAATTCAGAAATGAGTTTCCTTATCTTAACGTCATTCAGTTCTTTCTCACCGTATATATTTATAGAAAGATTTTTTTTACTTATATCATCTTCCTTAATATCCGGATGCAGATCCTTAAGATATTCAAACAGCATGACATTGTTCTTTTGAGAATTGAAATATGGTGAGAACACAAATTTCCCGAACTTTACTAATTCCTCTTCTGTGAGATCATTAAAATGTTCAATCATTTGCTCTTCTTTAAGAAGTTAAAAGCTGGTATAATTTAAAAATCTTATTGGAAAAACAAAATGAAAATAATTTATACCGGATTTAAATTGAATTTTTTCATGACAAAGAATCTCACATTACTATACAATATTTTTTGGGAAAGTAAGAATCTCAAATTCTTCGTATTAAAAAACTACAGTTTATGAAAGTATAATGATATAGAGACGGAAAACTAGCTTCCTGTCAAAAATAGAATAAAGATATTTTAAAAATCCCTTAAAAGTCGAATTGATTTTAAAACCCATTTTCGTTAATTTTGATTTCGCTTATGGTTTATGAATGAGTCACAAAAAAATTCTGAAAAGAATAAGAGTTCTTTAAAGGATATACTCTCCAGACCTTTAATAAAAGTAGATAACAAAGTTGCACAATATTCCGGATTAGGTATTACTTTAACCGTAACAATACTTATTTTTTTCTGGATTGGGAAATGGATAGATGGTATTGCAGGGACTACAGTTGTTTTCACGCTGATTATGACATTCATAGGATTTGCTGCAGGTTTTTACAGTTTTTATCTGAATATAAAGAAGCTTACCGAAGAGGATAATAAGAAAGACCCTAAATAATATAAATTCTGAGAGATTTAGATTTTAAAAAATTTGTCACCAAAATTGTTCTTATAAGTTTCATTTTACTTGCAGTATTTTTTTCCGTAATATTGCTTTCAGATCTGCAGATTTACACCGCACCTTTAATATTCGGCTGGGGAATTAGTTTTGCAAGCGTATTAATAGGAAGCTATATTATAGCTAAAGCATTAAAGACTGAAGGAAAAGGATTTATTAATACTGTACTTCTGAGCATGGTAGTGAGAATGCTTGTTACTGTAACGATTATTTTCATTCTTATATATTTTCTGAAAATCGACAAAATAGGTCTGGCAGTTATATTTTTTTTCTTTTACTTTTTATTCTTAATATTTGAAATAAATTTCCTATCAGAAAAATCAAACAAAAAATAATTCAAAGTTCATATTAAATTGATAAAAACTTTAGATTTAAAAGCAATTCTTTCATACGCAAACACCAGATCATTTCTGATCAGATTATTTTTAATTTTATTTCTTGTCTCATTAAATACCAAACCATCTTTCGCCCAGGATCACAGTGACGGGAAGAAAGAATCTGAAATTCAAAAGATAGATAAAGCCGCAGAAGAGGAATTTGATGTCATAGAGAAAATTGTAGATCACGATTATATAGATCTTTACTTCCTCGGAAAGATAAAGCTCCCGCATTTCAAACCGGTTGAAATATTTGGTATTACTTTTGACTTTTCAATTACAAAAAGTACCGTAATGATGTTTCTCGCATCGATCATACTCATATGTGTTTTACTTTATGCAGTTTCAAGCAACAAGAAAAACAAGGTGCCTAAAGGAGTCGGTAATGCGGTTGAATCAATTGTAGTATATGTAAGAGATGAAATTGTGGTTGCCAATATGGGAACTAAAGGTCTGAAACTCATGCCGTTCTTTCTTACGCTTTTCTTTTTTATACTGTTTTCGAATCTGCTTGGACTATTTCCTTTTATGTCTCAGCCGACAAAGAATATCAACATTACAGCTGCATTAGCGCTTATTACATTTGGCATTACACAGTATAAAGGAATTAAAGCTCACGGATTCGGAGGATATGTCAAGAACCTGGTACCTCCCGGTGTTCCGGTTTTCGTCCTGCCGATCATGGTAGTGGTTGAATTTATAGGCCTGTTCACTAAACCATTCTCATTGTTAATGAGGTTGTTTGCAAATATTACCGCAGGTACGATCATTATTTTTTCTCTGATAGGACTTATATTTGTTATGAATTATACGGGAACAGTTATTGCGATACCTTTTGCAATATTCATTTACCTTATCGAGATATTCATAGCATTCCTTCAGGCATATATTTTTACTCTGCTTTCTACATTGTATATCAATATGGCAATGGAGCATCATTAAGGTCTTTGAAATTTCAGAAATAATTGAATTTTCTTTGAAAAAATTAGTCTTTAGTAATAAATAATAAATACAAACATAAATTAAAATAAAAAAGGAGAATTAGTAAAAATGGATTTAGCATTTTTAGGAGCCGGTCTCGGAGCCGGATTAATTGTAATAGGTGCTGGTTTGGGTATTGGTAGATTAGCAGGTTCAGCTTTGGAATCAATCGGAAGACAGCCTGAAGCAGTTGGTGAGATCAGGACAACAATGATCATTGCGGCAGCTCTTATTGAAGGGGTTGCACTATTCGGTCTTGTTATCTGTATACTTCTGGCAACAAAGTCATAATACAGTTTTTATTTTCATATTTAGATTTACACAGACCGGTGTTTTGAGTTTGATCTGTGTAAAAATTCAATTTAACTTTAAATAAAATCAGATAATGATTTATTATCTTTCTTTACTATTTAATTATTCAATGATATTCATGTTCAGTGAACCAGATGCTCACGGAAAGCCTTCACTTCTATCCGTAAATCCGGGACTGATAATCTGGCAGATTGTCATTTTCATATTTCTTCTGATCCTGCTGAAAAAGATCGCATGGAAACCACTGCTTACAGCTCTCCATTCAAGAGAACAGGGCATTAAAGATTCACTCGATCAGGCAGAGCAGCTTAAAATAGAATCCCGCGAGCTTATGGAACAAAATAAGAAGATCCTTTCCGATGCTAATTCACAGTCAATGAAGATCATTAATGAGTCAAGGGAAGCAGCTAATAAGCTTCGTGAAGAGTTAATGGCAAAGGCACAGGACGATTCCAGAAAGCTTATTGAACAGGCGAAAGTGGAGATCAGACAGGAAAAAGATTCCGCAATGGCAGATCTCAGAAATGAAGTCTCCGACCTTGCAATTAAAGCTGCGGAGAAGATAATCAAGGATAATCTGGATGAAAGCAAACAGAAGAAAATTGTAAACGATTTTATTTCTCAGATTCCCAGTAATTAATAATAAGCGAATACTAATTTTATGATAACAAAAGCAGCAAGAAGATATACCACTGCATTATATGAAGTTTCGAAAGAAAAAGGTAATCTGCCTGAAGTGGCTGATGATGTTGAAATGATCCTTAATCTGATAACTTCAAACAAGGATCTTGAACTCTTTTTCCACAGCCCGATTGTCAGCAAAAGTAAAAAACTTTCTCTTATAAATGAAATATTCAGCGGAAATGTTTCACAGCTTACAATGGATTTCATGATACTGCTTATAAACAGAAGAAGAGAGTCGTTGCTTAAAGGAATATTTCAGGACTTTATAAATCTTAAAAAGGAAAAAGACGGCATCGTTGATGTTGAAGTGAAAACGTCAGTAGCTTTAAATGATGAGGAGAAATTAAAGATGAAGCAAAAGATTGATTCATTTACAAAGTTAAAGAGTAATTTAAGTTATAAAATAGACAGTTCAATAATCGGCGGATTCGTAGCAAAGATCAATGATACTATTCTTGATGCCAGCATAAAGAGACAATTAGAAAGACTAAAAGAAAAATTCAAACATGGTGACTATATACTTAATTAGTTAAAAGTTAAAAGTAATAAAATATTGTATCTGCATAATTAAAAAAATTTTACATTTAAAAATATTCAGGAGAAATAAAAAATGGCAGAAGTAAAATCAGATGAAATATCTGCGATACTCAGGAAACAGTTATCGGGATTTGAAACAGAGGTAGATGTATTTGATGTAGGAACGGTTTTATATGTGGGAGACGGAGTAGCCCGTGTATATGGGCTTTCAAAATGCGAAGCCGGCGAGCTTATAGAGTTTCCGAATGATGTTTTCGGGATCGCATTAAACCTTGAAGAAGATAATGTTGGATGTATTCTTTTCGGAGAATCATCTCTTGTAAGAGAAGGAGATCTTGTTAAAAGGACGGGAAGAATAGCTTCCATGCCTGTTGGTGAACAAATGCTTGGCAGAGTTATAAATCCGCTTGGTCAGCCTGTAGACGGGAAAGGTGAAATTCATACTGAAAAATTTTTACCTCTTGAAAGAAAGGCACTCGGGGTTATTCAAAGACAGCCTGTAAAAGAACCGCTTCAGACAGGATTAAAAGCAGTTGATGCTATGATCCCGATAGGAAGAGGTCAAAGAGAGCTTATAATCGGTGACAGACAGACCGGTAAAACAGCCGTAGCTATTGATGCTATAATCAATCAAAAAGGCAAAAATGTTTTTTGTATTTATGTCGCTATAGGACAGAAAGGCTCTACTGTTGCCCAGGTCGTAAAGAATTTGCAAGATGAAGGGGCAATGGAATATACGACTGTAATTGTTGCTACTGCTTCTGACCCGGCTCCTTTGCAGTATATAGCTCCATTTGCAGGAGCTACGCTCGGTGAATATTTCAGAGATTCGGGCAGACATGCTTTAGTTGTATATGACGATCTTACCAAACAGGCAGCATCATACAGAGAAGTTTCACTTTTGTTAAGAAGACCACCGGGACGGGAAGCTTATCCGGGAGACGTATTTTATCTTCACTCTAGATTACTCGAAAGAGCTTCTAAATTATCCGATGATCTTGGCGGAGGCAGTCTGACAGCATTGCCAATTATTGAAACTCAGGCAGGTGACGTAGCAGCCTATATACCTACAAATGTAATTTCCATCACTGACGGGCAGATATATCTTTTATCAAATCTGTTCAACTCAGGAATAAGACCTGCTATTGATGTAGGTATTTCAGTTTCAAGGGTGGGAGGAAATGCTCAGATCAAAGCCATGAAAAAAATTGCGGGTACACTCAGGCTTGACCTTGCACAGTTCAGGGAGCTGGAAGCATTTTCCAGATTCGGTTCTGATCTTGATAAAGCAACGATGCAGCAGCTTCGAAGAGGTGAAAGATTGGTTGAAATACTAAAGCAAAAACAATATTCACCAATGCCTATTGAAAAGCAGGTTATGATAATTTATGCAGCTACGAAAGGTTATCTCGATGAGATTCCCATTCAATATATTCAGAAATATCAGGAAGATCTTTTATCACAGGCAGAGAGCCTGCATCCTGATATTCTAAACAGTATAAAAGATACAGGTGATCTGAAACCGGAGAATATAGAAAAGATGGACAGTATTTTAAAAGACTTTACGGAGAAATACAAATCATCAATAAAAATATAAAAGCTCTGTTATTTTTCAGAGATTCGTTTAAAAGAATTTAATTTATTTATTTCGGATTGGCTACATTAAAAGAATTAAAAATCAGGATTGGCGGAGTAAAAGGAACTCAGAAGATCACCAAGGCAATGAAAATGGTATCTTCTGCAAAGTTCAGACGAGCTCAGGAAAGGATCATTCAGCTCAGGCCGTTTGCACAAAAAGTAAATGACCTGCTCGGCAAACTTATTGAAGTAGCAGGAGATGAGGCTGACAATCTGCTGGTCCAGAGAGAAGTAAAGACAAAACTTGTTGTTATTGTTTCTTCGGACAGAGGACTTGCCGGTTCATTCAATACAAACATTATCAGGTACGCTTCCAATTATATAAATACTCTTGATGACAATACCAAGATAATGACCATAGGAAGAAAAGCAACCGATTTTTTTAAGAAAAAGAATGTTAATCTAGTAAAGAGTTATGTTAATATATTCAGCGGACTAAATCTTGAGCAATCAAATGAGATTGTAAAAACCATTCTTGATGGTTTTAATCAGAGACTATATGACGGAGTTGATATAATCTACAATAAATTCAAGACTGTAGTTAAGCAGGAAGCGGTTATAGAACAGTTCCTTCCTTTAAAAAAGATAAGTCCTGATGATATTCAAAAGAAGAAAGAATCAGTTGATTATATATTCGAGCCAAATGCCATAGAGATATTAAGGTACCTTATACCCAAGCAGTACAGAGTTCATTTCTGGAAAGTGCTTCTGGAGTCCAATGCGGCAGAAGAAGCGTCAAGAATGACCGCTATGGAAACAGCGACAAAGAATGCAGCTGATCTCTTAAAGATACTTGAGCTGTCATACAATCAGGCAAGGCAGGCTGCTATTACAAAGGAAATTCTCGAGATCGTCGGCGGTGCGGAGGCATTAAAAGAAGCTTAACGATTCATAAGATTCATAAGATTCATAAGATTATCCCGGTTTTCGAAAGTGAACCGGGATTTTTTATCTATAAACATTTATTCCGGATCTGAAATATTCTTTGCCAAATATTCTAAATCTCTTTTGTCTCTGTATACTAATAAATGCTTTTAGCTTTAAATGATAATCTTTAAAATTTATTTTGATGCATGCTGAACAATTATTTTACAATAAGAGAAGTTGCGGATTATCTTAAAGCTAATGTCACGGGGTTTTTAATAAGTGAAATTTACTCGCAGGAAAAAAACAAACTTCTTATCGAAGTCATTAACCCTGATAATAACAATTCAATGTTAATGGAATTTTCCATAGAAAAAAATCTCAATTATTTGTTAATAAGGAATAATTATTCCAAAGCAAAGAAGAATTTCGCAGTATTATTCGAAGAGGTTTACGGGAAAGAGATCACAGATGTAAAAATATTCAATGACGACAGGGCTATAAGCTTTGTTCTTAAAGGCGGTATGAAAATGATCTTTACTTTTTTTTCAAACAAAGCTAACTGTTTCTTAACGGCAGAGAAGACTATTGAAAATGTTTTTAAAGATAAGGATGATTATCTGAAAAAAAACATTGGAGAAATTATACCGGTAAAGAGCGGATCGGCAGAAGATGTAAATCAGGATATGACGATTGATAAATACCTGAAACTTTGCTATAGAAAATTCGGAAGCTTTTACCAGAATGAAGTATTGATAAATTCTGATCTCAGCCTGAAAGCTCCGGTGAATGAAGAAATAATAAATGCTGTTAAAAAAGGATTTGAAGCAATTGAGGAAGCATTAGCTGCTCCGGAATTCCTTATCTATTCAAGTGAAAGATCTTTTCATTTATCTTTGATAAGGTTAAATCATCTTGAAGGATATGCTCTTAAAGAATTTCAGAATATTAACGACCTTATTTCTGAATATATTAAAAATATATTCCGTATTGAAAAAACTGATAATATAAAGAAGAAAGCAGAACATGAAGTAAAGCGGAAGATCGCAGGCGTTGAAAAAAAAATAAACGGTATTAATATACAGCTTCATCATTGCGAAGATTCGGACAGCCTTCGTAAAGCAGGAGACATTATTTTACAGAACATTCATGTAATAAACAAAGGAGATAAAGCTTTTATTTATAAGGGTGACGATGGAACCGAACAAGTGTTGAAACTGAAAGAAGAGTTAAGTCCTTCGGAAAATGCGCGCAGTTATTTTGACAAATATAAGAAGCAGAAAAGTTCTGTAGATATTTTGAAAACAAGAATAAATTATTTTGAAAAAGAAAAGACAAGATTAGAGTCTGAACTTGAAAGAATAAATAAAATGACTGAATACAAAACATTGCTTAAGGAAGAGAAAAAATCTGAAGAAACCAGAAGTGACGAAACTTCAAGATTCCGGAAGTTCAGGCTTAATGAAAAATATGAGGTTTGGGTTGGAAAAGACAGCGCTTCAAATGATCTGCTTACTACAAAATATACAGCGCAAAATGACCTGTGGTTTCATGTAAGAGGATCAAGCGGATCGCATACTGTTCTGAAAGTAAACAATAAAAAAGAGGATGTTGAAAAAGAAGCCATTCAACGTGCTGCTTCAATAGCTGCATATTACAGCAAGGCAAGAAATGCATCGAATGTTCCAGTAGCATACTGCGAGAAAAAATATGTAAAGAAGAAAAAAGGATTTAAACAGGGAAGTGTAGTTATGGAAAGGGAAAAAGTGATATTTGTAAAACCGAAACTTCCGGAGT
>CAZLOL010000142.1:0-9863 GCA_964561045.1 uncultured Ignavibacteriaceae bacterium
AATATTTATTCTTGAACTTTAATTTAAATAAAAATTTCTGTGTGAGATTATATTCCTTTATGTCCTTTCATCTCGTAAAAATTGAGATAAGTAAAATTAGAAATTGCAATTATTGTATGACATATATTTCTGAGCGTTTCTAAAATAAATTATTAAAACAAAATATTCAATTGATATAGTTCTAACTTCAAATATATTTTATTTACACTAAAGATACACAAATATAGTTTCTATCCTAACAAAATCCTAACAAATAAAGAGGGAAAGCAAAATTATTATTTGTTTCATAAAAAACTATTTAAATTTTATAAAAGGATTATATTGATTATTTTATCTTAAACAAAAAAGATGAACCGGAATTGAATAAAAGTATTGTTTCCTTTACTGATGAATTAATTGACTATGCAGGTTTGTTTCCACCTGCTAAATTAAGCCTTTCACTTGCGTATTCAAATTTTCTGGAATACAAAAACGGAAATTACGAACAAATGCTTTCTAAGTTTATTTGCCCTGTAAATCTCCTGCCGCAATTGACAATATTAATAAATGGCGAAAACTCCGAATCGAAACCAATTTTTATTTCCGCCCTGTCTGCAGGGGGGAATAATATTTCCGGTTTCAATATAAACCTTGAGAATGAACTGTATATATGGAAAGAATTTACCACCGGAAACACAGGCATTGCTGATATCAATTCATTTGAAACCAGATTGCCTGAAGAAATATTCCAGATAAATGAATCGAAAGAGCTGACTGACCTGATCGGCAGTATTTCCGGAAAAATAAAAAAAGAAATTTCAAATCCGGTAATGATTTTTCTGGAAGGAACCTTAAATGAAAACCGGAAAGAAAATGCCGAATTATTAATAGAAGCAATCTCGAACCACAATCAGTCCGGCTTGAATTCAGGATTTAAACTAAGAACCGGCGGAGTTGAAGCTGATTCTTTTCCCTCCTCAGGGCATATCGCATTTTGCATCCGAAGATGTCTTGACAGAAAAGTACCGATGAAATTCACTGCAGGATTGCATCATCCGTTCAGGCATTTTGATATGGAAATTGGGACAATGATGCATGGGTTTATTAATGTATTTGCTTCGGGTATAATTGCAATGCGGCATGATATTTCAGATAAAGGAATTGAAGAAGTTCTGAATGATGAAGACCCCGGAAACTTCTTATTTACCGACGAATATTTTTCTTGGAAAGGCTGGAAGATATCAGTAGAGGATATTAAATTTGCCAGGAAGAATCTTGTTTTGTCTTTTGGAAGCTGCAGCTTTGATGAACCGGTCGGTGACCTGAAATCACTTAATTTAATATAATTTTATTTATTCAATCTTAATTAATATGCCTGATAAATCCCCCTCAAGATCGTTTATTCCTGTAAATCCCGATTCTCATTTCCCTGTTCAGAATCTGCCTTACGGTATTTTTAAAACCGGTAACAACGCAGAGCGGAGAGCGGGCACTGCAATAGGTGATTATATTTTAGATCTTTCAATAGTTACAAAAAAAGGTCTCATCAAATGCCTGGATTCAGAAAAGAATGTCTTCATGAATGATTCCTTAAATGAATTTATGTCTCTTGGAAAAAAGATCTGGCATGAGGCAAGAATTGATATACAGAAATTACTGGATGCTGACAATCCGTTATTGAGAGATAATGAGAGTCTGAGAAATGAATGTTTTATTCCTGTAAGCGAATGTGATATGTGCATGCCTGTCAGTATAGGTGATTACACGGATTTTTATTCCTCTAAGGAACATGCTACAAATGTCGGGATTATGTTTCGCGGAAAAGAAAATGCTTTAATGCCTAACTGGCTGCATTTGCCGGTTGCTTATCACGGAAGGGCAAGCTCAGTTGTTCTGAGCGGTACTGATATTATTCGTCCAAAAGGTCAGACAAAAGCTGATGATGCTGAAATGCCTTCATTCGGTCCGACCAAACTTCTTGACTTTGAACTTGAAATGGGATTTTTCATTGGCAAAGGAAATAATTTAGGCGAAACGATACCTGTAGAAAGTGCCGGTGAGCATATTTTCGGAATGGTTCTTGTGAATGACTGGAGCGCAAGAGATATTCAGAAATGGGAATATGTTCCACTTGGACCTTTCCTTGCTAAAAATTTTGCAACTTCCATCTCTCCGTGGGTAGTTACAATGGAAGCTTTAGAACCTTTTAAAACAAAAAGAACAGAACAGATCCCTGTGCCGCTGCCTTATCTGATTAGTAAAGGTGATAATGCTTATGATATTAAACTTGATGTAACTCTCAAATCCGGAAAATCCGGAGAGTCTGTAATTATTTCCAGATCTAATTTTAAGAATCTTTACTGGGATATTTGTCAGCAGCTCGCTCATCACACTATTACCGGTTGCAATATGAGAACAGGCGACATGCTTGCTTCCGGAACCATCAGCGGACCGTCAAAGGATTCTTACGGAAGTCTGCTCGAGCTTACCTGGAGAGGAACCGAACCAATAAAACTTCCTAATGGTGAAGAAAGAAAATTTTTGCTTGACGGTGATACACTTAGCATATCCGGATACTGTGATGGTGAAGGATATAAAGTAGGATTTGGTGAAGTATCAGGTAAAATTTTACCTGCAAAATAGATTCTCTGAAACAGCAACACTGCACGCGGATATAGCCGGTCAAACAGGAAAAATAACGTATATTTTATTTTACATAAAATCTGCTTAAATCAGATTATTTAAAATTATGAAACATGATATTTCATATTACTGTACTTAATCATTTAATTTAAAAATCTGACTGAATCAGAGACTCCCTGGTTTCATTAAGAAATGAACTTTATATAGAAATAAATTTATCCCGGTATGATACCATTTTTAAAATCAGCATTATTTATTTTAACATCAGTGCTTATTATTTCCTGCAGCGAGGATAGCATTAACAATAATGTGATTACTCCGCCTGATACAACATCATCGCAGAACAATTTCAAATATCCCTATAACCTGAATTCATTCTGGTATTATTCAACAAGAAATTTCATTACTAATCTAAGACCTGATTCTCTGAATGTATATTTCACAACTGATACTACAATTGGTTACGGTGGAGCTGTCTTTACAAAAGATACAATAATCAATAAAGATACTTTAAAACTTCTGAGAAACAGTCACAGCAATAATGGACACAGCCATACAACTCTTGAATATTACAGGCAATCCGATTCAGGTCTGATAAGAATTGCATACTATTCAGATGGAATAAATTTCGGTCCATACAGACCTGCAGGCAATTTGAGTTTTTCTGTTCAGGGACAAACTTTCGATAACTTAAATGAACTTACTTATAAATATAAAAGTGATCTTCCTTCCGGTGATACTACGCTTTTTTTTGATGATCCTCCAATTAAAGTTTTAAAATACCCATTATCAGTCAACACTGAATGGACACTTATAAATTACGGAACTACGAGAATCACCAAAAAATATACGGGATATGAAACGGTATCTTTACCCTCAGGTAATTTTTACTGTTTAAAAATTCAGAGGAATGTTTATTATAATTCCACTGTGCCAGACACTAATTATTTCTATTTTGATTATTTTGCAAAAGAAGGCATGATAAAGAGAGACTTTCTGCTGAAGGATATTCTGGTCAGCAACAGCAATGGTGATCCAATAGGCTATGTTGATGTAAAGGAAGAAGCTTTTTTAAACATATTTATTTTACCCTGAACCTGAAATTAAAATGACAACAAAACCGGTACGATTAACTCAAATGGTAACCTCAGCAGGATGCGCTGCCAAGATCTTCCCTCATATTCTTTCAGAAGCTCTTAAAGATATTGAATGGGCTACAAATGAAAATGTCCTAGTTGGATTCGAAGGCAAAGATGATGCAGGTGTTTATAAAATAAGCGATGATCTCGCATTGATACATACAACTGATTTCTTTACTCCGGTTGTAGATGATCCATATATATTCGGACAGATCGCTGCGGCTAATGCTCTTAGTGATGTTTATGCAATGGGTGGAATTCCTATAAATGCATTGAACATTCTTGCGTTTCCGCAAATAGAAGACCTTGAGATTTTAAAGAATATTCTTAAAGGTGGCGCGGATAAGATAAAAGAATCCGGTGCTGTTATAATCGGCGGACATTCTATTGATATTACGAATATTGTTTATGGATTAGCTGTCACAGGAACAATCCATCCGAAAAATATCAAAGGCAACAATAATGCAAAACCCGGAGATGTATTGATACTTACTAAAGCGCTGGGTACGGGCATACTGAACAACGTAATAAAATTTTCAGAGCTAGAAAAGAGTTCTTATGTTCAGCTCATTGGCTCCATGACAAGACTGAATAAAAATGCATCTGAATGCATGGTTCGACATGAAGCTAATGCATGTACAGATGTAACAGGCTTCGGACTTGCAGGTCATTCTATGCAGCTAGCTAAGGCGAGCAATGTCGTTTTAAAATTCAGAGTAAATGACCTGCCGGTACTTAAAGGTGCGGAAAAAGCTATCGGGGAAAATCATCTCACACGCGGTGATAAATCAAACCGTGAATATACAAAAGAATATGTAATATCTTCAGGCACAGTATCCAAATCAAAAGAACATCTGCTTTATGACCCGCAGACTTCAGGTGGATTGCTTATTTGTGTCCCGCAAAAAAATTCGGAAGCACTTTTGGATGATCTTCATAAAAACGGAGATACATACTCCGGAATTATCGGGGAAGTATTGGATGCATCCGGGGAAGTCAAATCCGGAAGCATAATATTTGAATATTAAGAATATGTTTTAATTAAAAAATCAGTATAACCTTTTTGTAAAACTGTTTTATTAGTTAGTAGTAATTTTATAATTTTAATTCATGATCAAAGACAGCAACTCCGCCGAACTGTTCGATTACATTCGAAATACAGAAGCAAAAGGAATTCCATCTTTAAAATCAATTCTTAGTTCTTATGATATTAATAAATTCACGGCAGAGGAAGTCCTTTTTAACATAAAGGAAAACAAAGAAGGTATTCTGTTAATAGACGCAAGATCAGAAAAAGAATTCGGGGAGACCGCACTTCCCTGCTCTGAAAATTTCCCGGTTCTGACTAACAATGAAAGACATAACACAGGACTGATTTATAAAAAATATTCTCAGACCTCTGCTCTGTGGCTTGCTATGCAGTACGCTGATCCGAAATCAGAGACTTTGAGATTGTTCCTTGAGGAGAAAAATGCTTCTGATAAAAAGATTATAGTTTATTGCTGGAGAGGCGGAGGCAGGAGCGGATATCTCGCGAAAATGATAAGCGATCTGGGATATAAGACTACAGTCATGTCGGGAGGATATAAGTCCTACAGAAAGCTAGTTAATCATTTTTATTCAGAGAAACCATTTCCTTATGAATTGTTGGAATTATCCGGCCTGACCGGTTCAGGAAAAACTGAATTGCTTAAATGTATCTCAGGAGAATTACCTGTAATTGATCTTGAAAATGCCGCCCGGCATTTTTCAAGCCTGCTTGGGCAGATTCCGTATGATATAAACAAAGTCGAACCTGTAAAAAATCAAACAGCTTTTGAAAATAATCTTTTCCGGGATATTTATTTAAACTCAATCTGCACTGCCAGATCAACTTTCCTTATTGAAAGCGAAAGTAAAAAGGTCGGCAACTTTGAGATACCGGGTTCTTTGTTTGATAAGATGATTGTCTCACCAACTGTAAAGATAGTTTCATCAATGGAATGCAGAGTAAAGAGAATTGTAAGAGATTACTTCGGTGATGATCTGAGAGGAATAGCTTTCATGAAGAAAAAACTGACAGATAAAGAATCATTTTTCAAACAACAGTTAAGCAATAATATTTATAATGATCTGATAAAGATGCTTGATACCGAAAGAGTAAGCGAATTCACTGAAATAATGATCAGAGATTATTATGATAAAAGATATAAAGATAAAGGAAAGAAGCCGGTTGCTGTAATTTCTACAGATGATATGGTAACAGCAAAAAAAGAAATTACGGATATATATAATAATTTAGCTGACTTTACAAATTAAAAAACAGGTTTAATATCTTCTGAGAATGCCAGTCTCAATATTTCTTTTTGTGTCTCATTGAATTTTGACAATGAGCCTTCTGCCGGACTCGCGCTTTCTTCTTTAGTAACGCAATATAATTTCTGATCTACTGAAAGATCTTTGTTGAGCAGAATTGCCAGAAAATTCCATGCACCCATATTTCGCGGCTCTTCCTGAACCCAGCAGACTTCTTTTGCATTGGTATATGAAGCCAGTACTTCCTTCATTCCGTTATTCATATATGGATAATACTGCTCAAGACGCACGATTGCAGTATCTGTATTATTTATTTCCTTTCTGTATTTCAGCAGATCATAATAAACTTTTCCGCTTGTTACAATAACACGCTTTATGACTGACTTGTCTTTTGTATTGTCGTCTATAATCTCATTGAACTTTCCTTTTGTAAATTCATCCTTTACAGATTTTGCTTCAGGTAATCTGAGAAGACTTTTCGGAGTAAGAACTATCAGAGGTCTTTTCTTTTTTTGCTTCGTCTGTCTCCTGAGTAAATGAAAATACTGCTCGGAATTTGTGGGATTGCATACAATCATATTATCGTCCGCGCATAATGTAAGGAATCTTTCCAGTCGTGCGCTCGAATGCTCCGGTCCCTGCCCTTCCTGTGCGTGAGGCAGAAGCATTACAAGATTATTCGGCAGTCCCCATTTTGTATAAGAGCTTGAAATAAAATTATCAATGATCACCTGCGCTGCATTTACAAAATCCCCGAACTGAGCTTCCCATAAAACAAGTGTTACAGGATCGGCTGTGGAATATCCGTATTCAAATCCTAGAACTGCAGCTTCCGAAAGCAGACTGTCGAGAGGCTCTATCAATGCTTTATCAGGAGCCACATTATTCAAAGGTATAATTTCATTTCCGTTTTCCGAATCAGTCAATACTATATGTCTTTGCGAAAATGTACCTCTTGAACTGTCCTGACCGCTCAGCCTTACCGGAATTCCTTCCTGAAGAAGACTACCGAATGCAAGCGCTTCTCCGAATGCCCAGTCAACTTCAATGTCTTTATCCAAAAATTCTCTGCGAGATTCTATGAACTTTCTAAGCTTAGGGTGAAGGCTGAATGTTTCGGGAAGATCTGTTATTGCTCTTACTATCTCATTTAGTTTATTTACAGGAACATAAGTCTCTTCGTGGGATTCAGCTGCTTCTATCTCCTCTTTTGTAACAGCAAGCGGTATGTCTGTTTTAAACTTCTGAACTTTCTCGTGACTTTCGTTCATCTTGCTAAATATCTTTTTCTCCATATCATCAACTTCTTCCATTGTTACAACCTTTTCTTCAAGAAGTTTCTTCTGATAAATTTCTTTCACGGAAGGATGGCTTCTTATGGTCTTATACATCAGAGGCTGAGTAAATGCAGGTTCATCAGCTTCGTTGTGTCCCAATCTTCTGTAACCAAATACATCCACTACTACATCCTTGTGAAATTTCATCCTGTATTCATAAGCAAGCTTTGTAACAAGAAGAGTCGCTTCGGGATCATCTCCGTTTACATGGAAGATCGGCGCCTGCACCATTTTCGCAACATCTGAAGCATAAACTGTTGAACGGGCATCGATCGGCGTTGTAGTAAATCCTATCTGATTATTAATTATAATATGAACCGTTCCGCCTGTTCTGTATCCGTGAAGTTCGGATAGATTCAGAGTCTCGGCAACAATTCCTTCTCCGGCGACTGCAGCATCCCCGTGAATCAGAACCGGTATAGTATAGTTACGTTCACTGTCTTTCGTCCTCATTTGCTTCGCTCTCACTATTCCTTCAACAACAGGATTCACAAACTCAAGATGAGATGGATTAGACGCTACTGAAACTTTTATTTTATTGCCGTCAAATGTTTGATACTCTCCCGAAGCGCCGAGATGGTATTTCACATCACCCGAACCCTGAGCGGAAGCAGGATCTATCTGACCTTCAAATTCCGAAAATATCGCTGACATGGATTTGCCTATAATATTAGCCAGGACATTCAGCCGCCCTCTGTGCGCCATTCCCATTACCAGCTCTTCGACTTTATCATCAGCTGAACACTGAAGAAGATAATCCAGCGCTGGTATTATAGTCTCTGAACCTTCAAGGGAAAATCTCTTGTGCCCTATATATTTCTTATCTATGAATTTTTCAAAGTTTTCAGCTTCTGTCAGCTTGAAAAGTATATGCTTCTTTTCGTCATTTGAAAAATCCGGAGTGTTCCTGTTTGCTTCCATTTTTTCCTGAAGCCAGAGCTTTTGCTCAGGATCCTGAATGTGTTTATATTCCACTCCTATCTTATCACAATATGTCTGATGAAGTATTTCGAGTATAGTCCTTAATGTAGCTGATCTTAATCCGGCAAGTCCGTCTGTTATAAAATATCTGTCATAATCCCAGACAGTAAATCCGTAATTTGATGCATCGAGTTCGGGATGATTATGAACTTTAAGATAAAGCGGATCAAGATGCGCAAGCAGATGCCCCCTTACTCTGTACATATTAATCAGCTGAATTGCCTTTGCCTGTTTCTCAATCTCCTCTATATTGTCAATATTTTCTCTTTCTGAAATCTCCGGCTGATCATAAGTTTTATCAACGGACCATTTAACCGGTGATAGCGGTATCTCCATATCCCTGAATATCTCTTCATAAAAATTTTCTTCACCATGAAGCAGCTCGCTTATCTTCTTAAGAAACAATCCCGACTCTGCGCCCTGTATTATCCTGTGATCATAAGTGCTTGTGATATTCATTACCTTGCTCAGCCCTATTTTTGTAATTATTTCATTAGTGACTGCCTGATACTCCACAGGATAATCAATTGCTCCGGTTGCTATTATTGCGCCTTGCCCGATCATAAGTCTCGGAGTAGAAGCCGAAGTACCCAGTGTTCCGGGATTTGTAAGTGAAATTGTAGTTCCCTGAAAATCAGATATCTCGATCTTATTATTTCGTGATCTCTTTATAATATCATCGTATGCTTCAAAATACTTTTTGAAATTAAGAAGATTGGCTTTTTTAATATTCGGAACTATCAGCGAGCGGCTTCCGTCTTTTTTCAAAAGATCTACGGCAAGCCCAAGATTTACATAGGGTTTTCTGACAAGATTCGGCTCTCCGTTAATAATTGTATAAGAATTATTCATTACGGGAACATAGTTTATTCCTATAACAATAGCCCAGCCAATTATATGAGTATATGATATTTTACCGGCGTTTTTCTTTTTTAAATAATCATTGATGATCCTTCTGTTCTCTTCCATTACTTTCACAGGCATGGCTCTGAAAGTAGTAGCTGTAGGTATCGTAAGACTGCTGTTCATATTCTCAATTATCTTCGCACCGACGCCTCTGATAATCTGCGGTTCTTCACCTTCGGCAGGCTGAGGCATTGAAATTTGCATTTGCTGTATCTGAGCGGAAATCTGCTTATTAGAAGATTCAGTTGATGATTGAACTTTCTGAGTTGCAGCTATACTATTTCCATTAGTTAAATTTAGCTCTTTGAATAATGTCTTCCAATTATCACTGACCGAATCAGGATCTTTCTTATAATCACTTAATAGTTCGAGCACATACCACGTATTCACTCCGAATTCGGATATCTTTTCCTGCTGCTCCGTTGTAAGATCTTCTAATTTCATTTTTAATTTATTTTTGTAAAAATAATCAAATATTATTTTAACTGCACCGAACTAATAGTTTTATAACTTACATTTAAAATCAGCATTAGTCACTTACAAGTTAAATTCTACTCAAAATGGTAAGAAAATTTTTTAACAA
>CAZLOL010000143.1:0-9515 GCA_964561045.1 uncultured Ignavibacteriaceae bacterium
TTATGAATCTTATGAATCTTATGAATCTTATGAATCTTATGAATCTTATGAATCTATGGTCTCATTACACTGACAAAATTACCTGCATTATTATAGGCAACCAGTATATCAGCGAGATCAGTAATGTTATTTCCGGTAAGATCCGAGATTTTATATCCTGTAACAAAAGTGTTTGCTTCATTAAATATATAGATCACATCCGTAAGATCTATAAACGAATCATAATTCACATCTCCGCTGTAAAGCGCGAATTTCACCGGAGAATTATCTACCTGAACAATATTATTTCCGTATGCCTTAGAAGACATATCGGTCATATTATAATTCTGCGCAGTTCCGTTTACCAGTAATTCGCCTCCGGACTTACTCCAGGTTTCTAGAGCGTTCCTGTGTTTTAATGAAATGTAATAATTGCCTGTATAAGTATTATAGAAATTAAAATTACCTGTCATGCTGACTGAGTCAACAACAGCCCTGGCAGAATCAATGATACTGAACGGAGTGCTGGTATTCCTTAAGTATGCAGTAACTGTATCCTTAATATTCAGCTTGTCAGATGCAATATTATAAAATCCTTCAATTACCAGATTGATATTCAATGCAAGTGATAATTCTTCTTTAATTGCTCTGTATGAAAAAGTGCTTAATGGAAATGACATTTGAAGGACAATTTCTCCCGAAGGCGTAACTTCAGAGATACTGGGAACTAAAGTACCCCATCCTATAAAAGTATTTCCGTTGCTGAGTCTTTGTGCAGATCCGCGTGACATACTGTAAAACTCTTCAGGAGAAATGTACTGCCAGACTAAGGTTGCAATTTTGTTTACTTCGTCAAGTTGATATTCAACAACTCTTGTAAAAGCTGTATTAGTACGATGATTACCATTATCAAATATTGTTATATTACCGTTTGCAATTCTTCTTATATCATGCTGATAGCTGATACTTATTGAATCATTTGGGAAAGTAAACTGATTATTTACACCACCAAAACGCCAGATCATTGCTCCTGTAGTCCGGTTTATTTTTGTAATTTCACTTAAATGTCTTGAAGAAAGCAGAATGTTTCCGTCATTATCAAGCTCAATTGCGTTTCCGTGTGCATAATCAACTGTTGCAGCAGTAAGATTTTCATGGATCGCATCAATGATATTATAATGATCCCAGCTTCGCCATTGAAAGACTACATTTTTATTCTCATCAATTTCCTGAATGATAGTTCCTATAACTGTTGCATTAGGATTTCCTCCGGCTACAATCTGACTCATATCAACCGGCTGAGGATCATAGCTCAATAATAATGCATGTCCGTTACTAAGAACTCTTAATTCATGATTGTCTGTTGAATATCCGTTTCCGCAAAAAAAGCTGTCCAATAAATTATAATTTACGTCTTCCATAAAATATTTTTGTCTCTGCATAAGGAAATATGTTAAATTACCGTTTGGCTGTTTCTTAAAATCTATCGAATTAGAAGACATTTGTCTGAAGTAATAAGGAGTCCCATCATTATTTGCTATTATTAAATGAGACTGATAAGTAAAGTTACGATAATTATTAATAAAAATCCTTCCGGGAGTTGGATTATTTGATATATTAACAGTTAGAGGAGGTGGAACAACCGAATTCTCAGAGTAACCATAGTTAGTTCCGGAATGCATTTCATTTTCATTTTCCATTAACTTAACAAAATCAAATACCGGTTTATTTATCTCTGTTTTAAAAGTATAGAATAAGCTGTTATTTACTGCTCCTGAAGTTCTTAATTGATTCAATTTAACTTCAACTGTTTCATTAAATGAAAATGGCTCATGAGGCTTGAATATTAATTTCTTTTTATCTGCCGATAATATCACCTCGCCGGAATGTATTCCACTTATTGAACCTTTGACAACTATTAAAGAATTCAAATCCGAACTTCTGATTATTTCATCAAAACCTATTACAATGGTATTATTTATATTGACATATTTTGCATCATTTACAGGATCCTGATAAATGATCTTTGATTGAACATTAAAACTTGCAAACAGAATAAATAGAAACAGAAATATTGATTTCATTTTTTTGATTTTAATATAATAAGATTAATCCCGGATAGGATTACCCGGGGATTTTTAAAAACTAATCGAAATCTTTAATTGAGATTTAGCAATTTATTGGAAAAATATTTAAATGTAAAGCTATTTTTTAAAAACTTACAACTTCCGGGGAAAACTTAAATTCATACTTGCATGTATGTTTACTATTTTAAATCTTCTAAATAAAAAGCATAAAATACTGATTTATTTCTTAGAATAAGACAAGTTGCCTTATTTTCTATAAATACACTAATCATTAAATAAATATAGGAATACATTATGCAAGGTGAAATAATCTGATAATTATTTCATATTTTTATTATTATAAAAATATAAAAAGCCCGGCATTCAATTTTTATTAAAGAATACCGGGCTTATTTATTAACAGAACAGATATTTATAATATCAAAAACTGGATTCAAATATGTCAATATTCAGATCTTCATAGTATAATTCATTTCTCTCAATTCTGTGTTCTGCTGAATCAGGCTTGAACTGTGACAATCCGAATGAAACAGTTTCATTTAATGCTGCCTCATCAGATTCATAATATTTAGGAACATACCCATGTGCCTTTATGGAATCTGTGCTGATAAAATAATTCGGAATTGCGTAATATTTTTTATCAGCATTCTGAAATATTTTTACTGATAAAGTTGGAAGATCACCGTTTAGCTTGATCCTGTATGTATCCACTAATCTGTGAATATTCTTTATTGTATTTGGTCTGATGTTCAGATTACTAATGTTAACCATTACTTACCTTTCGTTTTTTTTATTAAATTACTTGGGTAATGTATCAACATTCACAGATCTAATAAAATTCTGCCTTATTAACTGATAATGAAAAATAACATACGGTTTCGGATAACAGAGATTGAATGTTAAATATCAGGAATTAAAAAATAAGCATTGGGTTTTGAAAAAATTATCTCAATTCACGATTAACTTTTCATCATAATTATTAATTAATATCAATCATGGACTTACAACTTCTACAAAATTTCCTGAATTATTAAAAGCAATCAAGATGTCAGACAGATCAGCAATATTATCGCCGTTTACATCAGTATTAATGTAACCGTTCAGAAAAACAGATGCATCGTTATAGATCAGTATTATATCAGTGAGATCCACATTACCATCCTGATCAGCATCTCCGTTGTAAACTGCAAACTTTGCTGGTGACGAACTAATCTGTATGAGATTAATCCCGAATGCCTGTGATGAATTAGTTGTAAAGTTATAGCTTAATGCTGAAGAAGAAAATATTTCACCTCCGGCTCTGCTCCATGTCTCAATTGAATTTCTGTGGCGGGTTTGAATATAATACCTGTGATTGTTCAGTGCCTTCGAGAAATTAAATATTGCAGTTCCGTTTGTTCTTAAATATGCCTTGGAAGAATCGGCTATGACATACGGTGCGACAGTATCCCTTAAATAAATTCTTATCGTGTCTCTGCGTGTGGTGTCGGCAGCAGTAATATATAATCCCTGAATTAATATACCTAAATTTAATGTCTGCAGCGGTCTGAATATGTTATTAAAACTGTTTGCATATTCGTAACGGGAACCGCAGGTTGTTACAGCGTCCCAGTTGACAGACCAGTCCATCATTCCTCTGAGCATCGGATGTGAACCTGCTCTTGAATAATTCGCAGGTTTCGGAGCAAGTCCTCTTAAATACTGTATCGCAGCTTTTACAGAATCAGCAGAAACATATCCGCCGCCCGCTGCATTTGAGCAAGCCGGCAATCCAACTGCAACCTGATCTGCTCTTAATCCGGTGAAATACCCGCCGTTAGTATTAAAACCATGTATGACAGCTTCCGTCTGAGAAAGAATAAAATCAACCGTTCCCTGCTCATAAATATTTCCGTCTATTCCATACATGCTTCCGCTGTTATATAATTGTACTTGTAATACTTCTATAGAATCGCGCAATGCATTTATTATTGGAAGATATGCTCCCCATACTCCGGCGTATGCAGACATTCCTCCCTGCACATATGCAGTTTCCGGAGCCATTGTAAGCATCATTTTTTTTCCGAACTGTGTTCGGTACATATCCATTATTTTTTTAATGGCATTGATAAGGTTTATTATCTTTGCATCTACCGGGTTTGATATAGTTCCTCCGCTGACTGAAACTGAACTTCCTTCAAGATCAATATCAATTCCGTCAAATCCATAATAATTTAGAATTGTCATCATTGATGCAATGAAAGTATTTCTTTTGTTTGTATCCGGCAATGATACCGGATCATTTGCCCCTCCTATTGAAATTAGTATTTTCTTTCCGCGTAAATGCATTGTGTCAATTTGTTTTTTCAACGTCAGCTGGCTTACCCCGTCAGGAATAAATGTCATATTGTATGTAGTTCCTGAAGAAGGAATTGCAAAAGCTATCGGGATAATATTATAACTTGTATCTGTCTGTGTAAGTTGTATATACGGACACTGAGAGTCATTCCAGTTCTGCCAGTACCCAATCAATGCAGGACTTTGAGCAAATGAATTTAATTGCATTTGAACAAAAAGATTCAGGATAATTAGTACAGTTTTATTCATATAAGAAAATAATTTTATTTCTACTTTTGCGTAAATAATAAAAATACGGGTCATAAAATTAAAGGGAGTTAATCATCAAGTATCCCTACATGTGCTGTGCCGTCCAAAATAGATTTAATGAATACTATTTTGTGCAAATATTATTTGCAATCATAATATTTTTTGAAAATTTAAGTTATATCCCTGCAGGATTATGAGCATAATCGAAAAATTTTTATCTCATCAGAATTGTGCTGGCAAAATGTCCAGGTTTAGAACAGATGTTGATTTTATAGATAAAAAAGGGAGCTTAGTAAATTAAACTCCCTTTTTATATTTGACAGTTGAATTTTGATAGTTGATAGTTGAATGTTATGAATTAATAGTTCAAATTTAAAAATATAATTGCTTCTTAACTTACTCTACTGACTCAACTCACACAACTAACTATATGAACTCCATAATCTAATACAGCTGTTCACGGCTTTAGCACTACTACAAAATCAACCGAATTATTGTAAGTAATCAGTACATCCGAAAGATCGGTTTTGTTATCGCCGTTCATGTCTGAATTTACATAACCGGTAACAAAATTATTTGCATCATTAAAAACATTTATCACATCATCAAGATCAACAGCACCGTCCCGGTTTTCATCTCCGCTGTAAATGTTCCATGACACACCTTTTTGAATCAAATTATTCCCGTAAGCCTGTGATTGAGAAAGTGTAAAATCATAATTAAGCACATTTCCAACTATATAAGACTCCCCTCCTGACTTACTCCATGTTTCAATTGAATTTCTGTGAATAACCTGTATATAATAATTTCCTGATGCTGCGTTGCCAAACAATACAGAACCTGTCAGGGTCAGGGAATCAAGTATGAACTTCCCTGAATCTGCAATTGAATATGGCGGGAAAGTATTTCTGAGATTTGCAGATATAGTATCATTTAAGCTCAGAGTATTGGACAATGTATCACAGAATCCCTGTATTGATAACTTTATACTTGCCGGGACAGGTGCTGTATAATATAACATGCATATACTGTCCAGATAAAGATTATTACCCTTCCCGCTTTTCGCCCTGAATTTGATTTTGTTTGTTCCGGCCGGTAAGGCATATTTCCTTGTTGCCCATTGTGTTAATCCCGGAGAGAATACCAGCGAACTGGCGGGAGCAGTATTTAATGTTCCTCCGCCTGAGTTGCCGAACAATCTGCCAAGCTCGGAATATGTGCTTCCGTAATTTGCAGATGTTTCTATTATAAGAGAATCCGTTCCGGTAAAGTTAGGAGCATAAGCATTATTGAAAAACAGAGTATCACCCGCAACTGAATTCGGGAAGGTCAGAGTAATTAATGCCTGATCTGTTCCCGAAGGAGCGTTCCAGAAATCAAACTTCGCAGCGCCTGAACCTATACCGTAAGAGCTGGCTGAATTCCTTGACCAGTAATTTGTTCCGGTGTATTCTATGCTCCAGTTCGTAGGAGGAAATGATTCCTGTACAAATCCCTCACATAATTTACCGTCCGTGATTCTTAAGCTGTACAGAATAGTAGAGTCTTTTTCATGGCCGGCTGAATTATTCTGAGCAAATATTTTATAGTAAATAATGTCATTTAATGAAACCTCATTGTTCAGGGAATTGAATAAAGCAGAATAATTATTTCCTGAAACTACAGGAAGCATGAATTCTTTTTTATTAACCACTGTATTTTTGTACCAAACCACCCAGACTGAATCCAGTGATGATGTTGAAGTGACAACTGCATTTAAAGCAGCCGGCCAGTTGGTAATAAGCTGATCTCCGGCACTTGTATGAGTGATATTCGGCAAATTATTATTCAGAGTTGTTGTCCCCTGTTTGAGGACTATATCGTTATTAGGATCAAACACTAATGCGGTAGGCTGCCTGTTAAAAATAAAATCAAAAGTCTGATTATTATATTCATTCATTACCCTGACTGTCGTATCTGCTCCCGAGCTGAAGCTTAGTTTCAGTGTCAATGGCATTTTGTGAAAGGCGGAATTTGTCTGAGTCTGTCTTGCAATGAATCTTGCTTTCCAGATTCCTCCGCCGAGAGAAGTGAAATTGTAATAATTTCCGTACACGGGATGATTAGGTTCTTTTACCCATTGATTAATGAACCAGGAAAGATCCTGTCCTGTTGCAGCGCTTATCTTTGCTGTGAAATCATCCGTGACGGCTGAATTATACTTGAACCCTCCGGCGCTGTCAGTTGCATAAGACTTTATTGCACTAAAGAACAGGGTGTCACCTAAAGTATATCTGAGCATATGAAGCACACACGCTCCTTTGTAATATGTGATCTGAGTATTGAACAGTTCATTTGTAGAAGGTGTAACGATTGCCCATTGAGGATTATACATCGGCCAACCGGGATTACCGGAAAGATAACTGCTTGCATCGGCATTTATGTCACTTTTATAAGAGGAATATCCCCCGGTATTTTCAAACCAGATCGCTTCAAGATAAGTGGCAAATCCTTCATTGAGCCATATATCGGCCCATGTTCCGCAGGTTATCATATCACCAAACCACTGATGTCCGAATTCGTGAGAGATTATGTTTTCATTCCAGCAGTTGGTGCAAAGACTGGTAAGAGTTTGATTTTCCATACCGCCCCAGGTGAACTGACTGCTGAGAGTTGCAAATCCGTTCTTTTCGAAAGGATGCTCGCCGAATTTCTGTGAATAATATGTCGTCATTAAAGGCACTTTCGTTTTCATATTTGTAATGTTCTCACCGGAATTATAGTAAAATCTTAAAGGTACACTGTCAGCCGGATTAGATATCTTATGCCAGTAAACAATATTCAGCTGATAATTTACTTTTCCCGTCAGTACTGTTAAATAAGTCGAAACAGGATCCCTGCTGATCCAGTGATAGTAAATCGTATCACCTGATACTAAGGAATCATTTAGTCTGCCGTTTGATCCGAGCCTTGCATTGCCCGGCACTTTGGCTGTTATATCCACCGTGGCTTTGTCACTCGGCTTATCATAACAAGGAAACCACTTCCTTGCGCCTTCAGGCTCGCAGTCCGTAAATACGAATCCTCCGCTTGCATAAAACGCCTGATCGGAAACATTCTGATGTGTGTAATTTATCTTAACTTCTGCCGTTTCTCCTACAGCATAGGTCCTGTCAAGCTGTATGATGAGCTTGTTTGATGAATGTGTAAAACTTACTCCTGCCAGACTGACGGAGTTTACTACAATTGAAGTATTGACCGCATCAAGATTAATGGAGTTCAGTGCGCTGTCAACCCTGAACCTGACCGTGACATTTCCATTGAAATTCTTCGGATACGGTGAAATAAAACAATTTCTTATATCTACATAAATTTTGTAATCCAGTACGTCAAACTTATGTACCGGAAGATTTGGGGAATCAAAATTAAATAAATATGGTAGATTCGGATTGTTCATCTTTTTTTGTGAACACATATCCGAACCTTTTGTTAATATGCCCTGAGCAAATACTGCTGCATTCAGAAGCATTATTAAATGAAGAGTAATAATAAGTTTTTTCATAGTTTATTTATTTAAAGATTCGTGTATAATTTACACAATTCTTTGAAATATTGTATATGACATAGATCATGTTTTGAAAATATATTTTTTGATTTAGGTATTGTGAAGTTAGTAGTTAGTAGTTAGTAGTTAGCAGTTAGTAGTTAGTAGTTAGTAGTTAGCAGTTAGTAGTTAATAGTTTGTAGTTAAATTCTAATGGCAGATATAATTTACCAAATATAATAAGAGCCGTGAGATTTTTCATCCCACGGCTTATCAATGATCAAACTTCAATAATCACCTATAGCAAGTATTTGAAATTTGCAATTTGTAATTTGAAATTATTTCACGAGCATCATCTTCTTTGTCGCTGTGAAGTTATCTGCAGATAGGCTGTAGAAATATACTCCACTTGACAGATTTGAAGCATTGATATTTACAGAATAATATCCTGCTGTCTTTACTTCATTCACCAGCGTTACTACTTCCCTTCCTGACATATCAAAGATTTTTAAGCTGACCTTACCGTCAAACGGTATGTCATAATTGATCATTGTTGAGGGATTGAAAGGATTAGGATAATTCTGTGACAGATCGAACTTCGCAGGAATTCCTATTATCACTTCGTTACTTAAATTGAAATATTCAAAGTTTCCGTTATAGTCAATTTGTTTTAATCTGTAATTATAATTTCCTGAAACTACGTTTCTGTCTGTAAATGAATAACTGTGACCGGTTGGAGTTGTCCCGTTTCCGGCAACATTTCCTAACTTAATCCATTCGTTTGACATTTGACCATTGACATTTGACCGCTCTATTTCAAATCCAGAGTTGTTTGTTTCTCTGGAAGTTGACCAGTTTAATGTTACATCTCTTCTGTTTATTATTGAAACAAAAGAAGATAACTCAACAGGTAACGGGAAATCATCTCCTCCAAGAGCAAAATCACAGAAGATGTTCAATCCGCTAACAGTAAGAATTGAACCTGACCGTGTAGTTGATTGACAACTCCATGAACCTGTCATGTCTGCTCTTTTAAGAATATATAGTCTGTCAGGATTCAGAACACCAAATCCTGATAAATCGATCGAAATGTTATACGTTGGGTATCCAAATCTGTCTTCACCTGTATATGTAGTAGTATACCAGAAGTCACCATAAACAAAAGCCGGAGTAAAGATAGAACCGTCCGGAGCCGTTGCTGTCGTATTAATTTCAAGTTCAGGTGTTGCTAACGAAGGCGGCACATTATTCAAGTGCTCGGTAACTGAGAGTTCACCACCTGCGGGATTACCTACATTAGTCAGATCGGTACTCACCCGCGGGTTACAGGAATAAGGTCC
>CAZLOL010000144.1:0-9478 GCA_964561045.1 uncultured Ignavibacteriaceae bacterium
CTATTAACTACTAACTCTTAACTACTAACTACTAACTACTAACTATTAACTCTTAACTACTAACTCTTAACTACTAACTCGAAACTCGAAACTCGAAACTCGTAACTCGTAACTCTTAACTGTAAAGGTGACATCTCACAAAATGATCTTTTCCAATCTCTATAAGTTCAGGTTCTTTCTCCCAGCATTTATCAAAAACTTTTGTGCAGCGTGTTGCAAATTTACAACCCTTAGGCAGTTCAAGTATATGCGGAATTATGCCCGGGATCGCCTGTAAAATTTCTTTAGGATTATCAGGATCCGGCAGAGACTCAAGCAGACCGATAGTATAAGGATGCTTGGGTGTTTCAAACAATGGTTCTACATCCGCTATTTCCTGAATCTTACCGCCGTACATAACGATTACACGGTTACATGTTTCGGCGACAACACCAAGATTGTGCGTAATTAAAAGTATAGCAGCTTCTTTTCTCTCATTCTTAAGTTTCAGCATAAGATCAAGTATCTGCGCCTGAATAGTTACGTCAAGAGCTGTAGTCGGCTCATCTGCAATAAGCAATGCAGGATTACATGAAAGAGCCATTGCGATCATAACTCTCTGTCTCATCCCTCCGCTGAAGAGGTGAGGATAATCATTCATCCTTTTCTCGGGTGAAGGGATTCCAACAAGCTCCAGCATTTTCACGGCTTTATTGACTGCATCTTCTTTGCTTATCTTCTCATGCTGAAGCAGTACTTCTGTGATCTGATCACCGATCTTCATAACGGGATTCAATGATGTCATAGGTTCCTGAAATATCATGGCTATCTCTTTGCCGCGGTAATCCTTCATTTCTTCATAAGTCAGTTTCAATAGATCCTTTCCTTTGAAAATAACTTCTCCGCCTACTATTTTACCCGGAGGATCCGGGATCAGACGGGCTATAGAATATGCCGTAACGGATTTACCCGATCCGGATTCACCTACTATGCCAAGCACTTCACCCTGAAATATATCAAAGCTTACTCCGTCAACTGCTTTAGCAGGTACTTTACCTTTTAAATATTTATCAGATGCGTATAGTCCTACCAGACTTTCATCATAATCGGCGGTTTTATTTTCTGACTGCTGCTTATCCGTCTCTTCGACAAAAAAATAAGTCCTGAGATCTTTTATTTCTACTAATTTTTTATTTTCCATCTGTAAATTATATCCCTGAAATTGTGAGGATACCGTTTGTAATATTTAAAAGTTAAAGATCTGATAAAATTAATTTTCTATTTTTTAAATGCTTAGTAACAAATCATCTTTTTATAACATACATAAGCGCAGACATAAAATATTATTGTTATCTCAGTCTGGAATATACTTTCGGGTCAAATGCTTCCCTGAATGCTTCACCGATAAAAGTAATTGACAACAGAGTTAAAAACATTGAGAGAAGCGGAGTGCTGATGAGCCACCATTTTTCTATGTTCTGCATCCCCTGATTCATTAGCTGTCCCCAGCTTGGTGTAGGCGGCGGAAGCCCGAATCCCAGAAAGTCCAGTGCAACGAGTGAAAATATATTCGCAACAATTGCAAAAGGCATATAAGTGATCACAGGTGTCAGCGCATTTGGCAGAATATGCTTAAAAATTATAGTAGAGTTTTTTGCTCCCATTGACAATGCTGCTGAAACGTAGTCTCTTGCTTTTTCCCTGTAAAATTCCCCTCTGACATAATATGTCATTCCCATCCAGCCGAACAGCGTTAGTACAATTGTCAGCAGCCAGAAATTCGGGTTCAGTATTGAGCTGATAATTATCATTACAAACAGGAAAGGAAGTGTTGACCATATCTCAATAAATCTCTGTCCGAGTATATCAACCTTGCCTCCGAAGAATCCGAGCATTGCGCCGATCGAGATACCAATCATATAGCTGAATATTGTTACAATCAGAGAAAAACTTATTCCAATATTAAAACCGTAAACTAATCTTGCAAACACATCTCTTCCTCTGTCATCTGTTCCGAATATATGCTCACCTCCGGGAGGGGTAGGAGGAATCTCCGTTAATTCATCCAATAAATTTTCATTAGGTCCGAAAGGATAAACAGGCATTAAAACCCAGTTATCTGAATCAGCTTCCTTAAACTGTCTCTTTAGCAACCTGTAATTTGCCTCACCCTGCACACCCTGCTGTTTAAATATTTCAGCCGGATAAAATTTAAATACAGGAAAATAGTAACTGCCTTCATAATTTACGATCAATGCATCCCGGTTCACAAAAAACGGAAGAAGGAAAGAAATAATAAAACAAGTTACTATAATAATGAAAGAATAATATCCTCTTTTAATAGTCTTGAACTTTTTCCACCGCTTTTGAAAGATCGAAGTTGATATTTTTTTTTCTTCTGGCATTAAGTTATAGGTATTAAGTATTAGGTATTTAGTATTAAGTATTAAGTATTAAGTATTAGGTATTAAGTATTAAGTATTAGGTATTAAGTATTAAAAATTAATAACTAATAATTAAGAATCATGTATTCTTTACTATGACAAAACTTTATGAACTTAACAAACTTTATGAACTTTACAAACTTTACAAACTTTACAAACTTTACAAACTCTACAAACTCTACTAACTCTACTAACTCAACAAACTCAACAAACTCTATAAACTCTACAAACTCTACAAACTCTACAAACTCTACTAACTCTACTAACTCAACAAACTCTATAAACTCTATAAACTCTATAAACTCTACAAACTCTACAAACTCTACAAACTCAACAAACTCAACAAACTCAACAAACTCAACAAACTCTATAAACTCTACAAACTCTACAAACTTAACAAACTATTTAAACCTTATCCTTGGATCAACGATCGCATAGATTATATCCGAAATAATATTTCCTATCAGAAGCAGCAAAGTTGAAATTACAAGTATACCCATGACAACAGGATAGTCTCTGTTAACAACAGATTTAAACCCAAGCAGACCCATCCCGTCAATATTAAAAACCGATTCGATGAGAAAACTTCCTGCAAGAATTAAACTAAGGAAGTGTCCGATTCCGGTTGCGATAGGGATAAGTGAATTTCTCAATGCATGTTTGAAAATAACTTTCTTTTCAGATATACCTTTTGCGAAGGCTGTTCTGATATAATCCTGACTGAGATTTTCTATAACAGAATTTTTAGTAAGGATAGTCAGCGTTGCAAAACTGCCAATCATATAACTTAACACAGGAAGAATGGTATGATGAAGCTGATCGAGTATTTTATCTCCTAAGGACATTTCAGGCCAGTCTATTGATCTGAAACCGCCCAGAGGAAACCAGTCAAGAAAGCTTCCTCCGCCGAAAAGAACAAGTAAGAAAGCTCCGAAGGCAAAACCCGGAATCGAATATCCGATGAAAACTAATACCGACGACATAATATCAAATTTCGATCCGTTCTTTACTGCTTTAAAAACACCGAGAGGAATACAAACAAGATATGTCAATACAAAACTTATCAGGCCGAAATAAATTGATACCGGGAATCTGCTTGTGATCACATCCCAGACAGGTTCGGCATAAACATAGGACTTGCCTAAATTCAGATGAGCTAAATTATTTATCCACAAAATATATCTTTCATGAATGGGCTTGTCAAAACCATAATATTTTTTTATCTCTTCCATGGCAGATTCGGGAATGTTGATTCCTGTGCTTGTGCTCGTTGAGCTTGCACCTTCGGTTGCTCCTCCCATTTTCAACTTCATTATTTCCATTTCAAGAGGACCTCCCGGAACAATCTGAAGAATTGTGAAGACTACCAGTGTAATTCCTATAAATGTCGGAATGATAAGTAAAAATCGTCTGAGGAAATAATTTAACATAAAATATTAAGTTATTAAAAAATATTCTGCAAGTTTGATTCTTTATTTTTTATCAGATAACTCTTTCACTTTACCCCTTCATAAATATTAAAATTATTTATGAAGGGATTCTGAGAATGAAAATTGAACCGTTTAAAAATGTTCAATATCCGTTTAAGACGGAATTACTAAAAGATTTAATTCAGGTTTGCTTCAAGCTGCTTCTTTACATCAAGCCAGTATTTATCTTCCGGCGGGAACTTAGGCAGCTGCATGTTCTTGTCTTTCTTAGCTTCCTCATATTTCGCATTTCTTTCCGGATCCAGATACCAGATTCCCGGTGATGTAAGGTAATCTCCTGTCTTAGTCAGCATACCTTTCGGAAAACCGAATTTATCATGAAAAGCAATACGTTCGGCAGGGTAATACCATGTGAATGCATAACCAATATAGTCTGTGGCAATCTTATCAATTTCCCTGATGAGTTTAATTCTTTCGGATCTGCTGAATTCTTTGTTATACTTTAATATTATTTCATCAATTCTCGGATCGGAAATTCCGGGCCAGTTGGTACTGTTGTCGGATTTGGCTGAAGATGAACTGAAAGATGTCTGCGGATTAGGATATCTCAAACCTCCCCAGGCGGCAACAAGCATTGTGAAATTTCTTTCATTCCCGAGTTTGAAATTTGTAGTCCCGTCAACCTGCTTGAGGTTAAGCTTAACACCTGCTTTTTTCAGATCTTCCTGATAAACAGTGAGGAATTTTTCAAGCGAAGGATTTCCATACGGAAGCTCCACTTCAAATACTTTACCGTCTTTTACAAGATATCCGTCAGAATTTTTCTGCGAATAACCCGCTTCGGCAAGAAGCTTAACGCCTTCATCGAAGTTATATTCAATTTTAATGTCGTCCGGATTTTCATACGGTGAATTTGCATAATAGGAATATAACAGCGCAGCAGAGTTACGGAATAATTTTTCCAGTATTTTCTTTCTGTCCAGCAAATGCGCAAATGCTTTTCTTACTTTGATATCATTGAAAGGCGGCTTTCTCATATTAAAAGCGAAACCTCTCGTTCCTGCAGGATTCTCATTGAACACCTCAACCTTCTGTATCAGTCCGCGTTTTGTTTCATCTATATCAAGACCTTCAATCCAGTTATTTGCTCTTGTTACACCTGTGAAAGAAAGAATGTCAATATCACCTTTCTTGAATTTCTCGAATTCAAGTTTCTGATCCGCTATTACATCAAATCTGATGTTGTCAAAATTATAAAGTCCCGTGTTTGCCTTATCATTAGCAGCCCAGTAGTCGCTTCTTCTTTTAATGGAAATGGACTGTCCTTTCTTAATATCGTTTTTGTCTATTGTATACGGACCTGAGCCGGGGACAACTTCAAACTGGTATTTTTCAAGATATTCTTTTCCGGTGAGTCCTCCTATATAATGAGAAGGCAGAATTGCCATGGTTCCAAAATACAGAAACAATCTCCAGTCAGGATCTTTTTCGGTGATCTTTGTAGAAACTATGTACTTGCTGACTGCAACAGGCTGCTGGTATTTCTTGAAAAGTTCATTAATTTCCGGTGTAAGAATTCCTTCATCTACACGCAATTTCCATGTATCTACAATATCCTGTGCTATAACCGGTTTACCGTCAGCCCACCTGGCATTCGGATCAATTCTGAAAGTAAATTCCTTTTTATCTTCAGATATTTTCCAGTGAGTTGCAAGAGAAGGAATGAATTCTTCATTGACGGGATCAAGATTGACCATGCCTTCATACATAAGATCTGCAGCCATCCTGCTGAAATATGAATTCTCATCCTTGCCGATATTCCTCAGAGTTGCCGGAAAGTCGGGAATTGACATGACCAGTGTTCCGCCTTTTACAGCTTTCGGATCCCCTAAAATATTTATATTTTTATTTGTAGTCCAGCCTTCACCTGTAAAACCGTTTCCGCCCATTTCTGCCGATACTGACGGATCTGCTCCCGGCGGCGTGTCGAACTGTTTTATTGAAATTGGTTTTGTATCTATTTTGGAAGTAGTTGTTTTCTTTGAATCATTTCCTCCGCAGGAAATTAAAAGGGTTGTAAGTATTATAGCTAAAGCAGGGAATAAAAAATATTTTATTCTCATTTGTATGATTCTCCTTTGTTAATAATTATTTTTTAATATAAAAAACGTATTATTAAATTAATAGTTTTTAAGTTATACATTTTATAATCAGAACCATCGTTATACAGAGAATAAAAATTCTAAAATTTTCTTACATGTTAATTAGGAAATTAAAATATAATATAAGCTTTCTTGAATCAGCCCCGCCTCCGTCCCCTTTCCCTTGAAGAAGATGTCTCAAAACCTGTTAAATTATTTACCACGAAGTCACAAAGACACAAAGAATTCCATTTTTAAAAACCTTTTTCTTAGTGCCTTCGTGGCTTTTTGGTTTAAAAGGATGATTTGAGACGGTGTCTTTTTCAGGAAAGAGGTTAGAGGAGAGGTCGGCAATCAATGAACTATTTGTCATTCTTAACTTAATGGTATTGAGCACGGAGGTAGGGTTGTTCAATGTATATGCAACTCTCCATATTTTTATCAAACAAGATAATTCGTTTTGGACATTTCTGTACCGGAACCAATGCTCCCAAATAAGCTTGAATCCTGAAATAAAGACTTTGATTAAAGTAGTGTTTAATCAGAGTTTGACGAAGGCGGAATTTGCATATATTAAAGGAACATGAATAATGCAAACCTGATCTTAAGTACAATGGTTTTATTAATTAAGCAAAATACAAAGGCCGCAAACAGATACTTAATGATCCGATTGCGTCCTCTGCGTTCTTTAATACTTTGTGAAATCTTATTTAATCAAAAGCATTTTCTTTGACAATTCTTTTCCTGCATATTGCAGTTTGTAGAAATAAATTCCGCTTGATAAACTGCCGGCGTCAAATTTAACTGTATAAAATCCGGCTTCTTTTGTTTCATTCACTAATGTTCTTATCTCCTTTCCTGCCATATCATAAACTTTCATTGAAACAAATCCCAAATCCGGAATTCTGAATTCCATATTTGTAACAGGATTAAACGGATTCGGATAATTCTGCATCAGCTGAAAATTAAGCGGCTGCCCAATAGTAACTTCCGAACTGAGATCATAATAAGAATAATTGCCGTTGTAATCAAACTGCTTTAGTCTATAATGATAAACTCCGCTGTTAACATTCCTGTCTGTAAATTTATAATTATTATTCTCATTAATTGTACCATGTCCTTCTACATTACCAGACTTGATCCAATTGCCTGCTCCATCAAGATTTCTTTCTATATCAAATCCTTTGTTATTCATTTCTTCCGATGTCTGCCAGAAGAGTGTAACATCATTACCTGAAACTGAAAAATCAAAGGAAGTCAGTTCGACAGGCAGAGCTTCAACAGTTTTTTTCACAGCATATCTTGCAAGCTTTCCGACGGTTTTAATTGCAGTAACTGTTGTACTGCTTAAAGCCGGGATCTCTTTTACATATACAGAATATAATGTCGCTGAACTTCCGCTTGACTCTTTGATCCATGTTGCTCCGCCGTTTGTAGTTGATACTATGATTCCGTTTTCTCCGACTGCATAACCATTATCCGGAATAGTCTCTTCAAAATCTATACTGTTAAGAGTGCTTGTTGTACCGCTTGTCTGATCACTCCAAACGTCTCCGCCGTCAGTTGATATTTTTATGGTTCCGTTTGTACCGCAGACAAAACCCGTACTGCTGTTTGTAAAGTAAATGCATTTCAGATCTTCTGAGGTGCCGGAAGTTTTTGCAAACCAGTTTGTACCTGAATTTGTAGTCTCAAGAATTGTTCCTGCATTTCCTGCGATGAAGACATTCTCGTATGTTATTGGGAAAACAGAATTCAGGTCATTAGATGTTGGAGAAAATTGTGCCACCCAGACCAGACCTGCACTGAGAATTGTACCCCCGGTTCCGACACACCAGCCTATGTTTGTAACTGGAAATCCGAAATTATCAACGTAAATGGAATTCAGATGCTGAGAAGTACCTGTGGACTGTGTATACCAGTTAATTCCGCCGTTGTCAGTTTTCTCAATTGTTCCAAGCCTTCCGCAAGCCCAGCCGGTATCATTATCATCAGGGAAGCAGATTGAATACAAATAATTAGAAGACGCAGTTGTAATAGTATTCCAGTTATCACCTCCGTTTGTGGTTTTAAGAACATAGCCATTCATTCCGCAAAGCCAACCTGTCATTTCATTTCTGAATTCAAGATCAAAAAGCCACGTACTTTGTGTAAAAGGAGAAGTATACTGAATAAGCTGCGTATTCCATGTCACGCCGCCATCTGTTGTATTAATCAATGTCCCGCCGTCTCCCACGACCCAACCTGTCATTGCATCAATAAAATCCACATCTCTGAGAGTTTTCTTCAGACCGGTTGGAACGGAGATCCAGTTAGCTCCTCCATCTGTTGTCCTGTATATCATACTGCTGTCACCATAAAAGAATCCGCTGTATCCTGCAATGAATCCGTTCATATCATCTGTAAAATCGATCCCATAGAAATAGGCAAATGCTGTAGCAGAATTAAATTGAGTTACCCAATTGGTGCCTGAATTAGTTGATTTATATGCTTTATTTCCGGAACCTGTAGTCCATCCTGTGCTGGAATTTATGAAACTGATTGCATATTGGTTTATGGGATTACCCGGTGCAGTATTAATTGACCAGGAACTTCCGCCGTCGTAAGTCTTGGCAAGATAACCTGAATAATCTGCAACAAGGCCTTTCAACCCGGATGAGAAGTATAATCCCGCGCCTGCAAAAGCAACTAATGAAGTCCAGACAGCACCGCCGTTAGTTGTTTTAAGTGTAACTAAAGGTCCGACTGAAAAACCTGTATCAGCAGTTGGAAAATAAACTGAACTGAGATTAAAGCTCGTTCCTGTGGAAAGTAAAGACCAGTTCAATCCACTGTTTGTAGTCTTTACGATAACCCCTCCGCTGCCTGCAGCCCAGCCGGTTTCAGAGTTAATAAAGTAAATACTTTTCAGGCTTTGGCTCGTGCCGCTGGTAAGGCATTGCCAGTTAGCCCCTGCATCTGCAGTAGCAAGTATTGTTCCGGAATCACCAACAACGTATCCGACCATTTCATCATAAAAGAAAACGGAGTTTAAGTTGTTTCCGGTAGATTTCAATATCCATTCTGATTGAGAATGAACATCCTGTGTAATTAGAACAGCTATCAGAATTGTAATTACAGTTAAGTTTATAAAAGTTTTCATTTTAAATTCTCCTTAAGTTAAAATTTGAAAGGCAGCTCAACTTACAGCTGCAGGCTGTATATCTAGTGTCTTAAGAACGAGTCCGGATCTCATAGCCAAACACCGAGTAAAACTGCCTTTCTTTAATTGATTTAAGCAAAGTTAGCAGAGATGTTTTAATATAACAAAGAAAGTTTTTTGCGTTTGCAAAAATCACAGGAATATAAATACTGAAAACAGGCAATCAAAAACCGGGTAGATGAAGTAAAAACAAAGATTTCAGGTATTTCCGAAAACAAAAATTGTAGAATATTTCATAAGAATATTATTTTGTCAGAATGAGATAATCAGAAGAAAGTTCAT
>CAZLOL010000145.1:0-9340 GCA_964561045.1 uncultured Ignavibacteriaceae bacterium
TAAAGTTTATAAAGTTTATAAAGTTTATAAAGTTTATAAAGTTTATAAAGTTTGTGAAGTTTATAAAGTTTATAAAGTTTTAGTAATGTATTAGATTTCCATAATTTTAAAAATCCAAAATCAAATTGAGTCCCAGGCACAGAAGATTAATATCAGATTTTAATAAAATGAAAGAGGAATTCTCCAGTCATCCATACATATATTTTGAATATGAAGGAGATCAGCTTCCCCCAGAGAGATACTTCGTATATTTCCGGAACATTAAAGGATTAAAGCTTACGGAAAATACTTCTACTGATAAGAAAGAGCTCGAGATTATAAAAGAACATAAAATTGAGATTTATCTGCACTCGGACTATCCCCGGTTAAAACCTCAGAGCAACATTCTTACCGAAATATTTCATCCTAATTTCAGAATGGCCTCTCCTAATGATATATGCATCGGAGATTACTGGGCATCAGGAGAAACACTTGTGGACATCGTTTATCAGATAGGCGATATGATAACCTATCAGAGCTATAATGTCACAAGCCCGCTGAACGGAATTGCAGCCAAATGGGCTAAGGAAAATATTCAGCTATTTCCTATTGACAATACTAATCTGAGGCAGGGTGAGATCGACATAAGTCTTTTCGATAATGATGTTTCAGTAAAAATATTCTAACAGCAGATATGATATTACGATTTAAAGATAAGTATCCGTTGTTTGACGAAAGCGTTTTTATTGCTGAAAATGCAGCTGTCATAGGAGATGTCGTGATCGGCAGAGATTCGGGAATATGGTTTAGTGCAGTAGTCAGAGGAGATGTTAACTTCATCAGGATAGGGGAACGGACAAATATTCAGGACGGATGTGTGCTTCATGTGACACATGAAAAATATTCTCTTAATATAGGTAATGATGTAACTGTTGGACATAATGCAACTGTTCACGGTTGTACTGTAAAAAACAATGTACTGATCGGTATGGGAGCAGTTATTCTGGACAATTCAATAATTAATTCAAATTCAATAGTCGGAGCCGGATCACTGATAAAAGAAAATTTCACTATTCCTGAAGGGGTGCTGGCCGCGGGTGTTCCTGCAAAGGTTATTAGAGATCTGAAAGATGATGAGATCGTAAAAATCAAACAAAGTGCTTTTAACTATATTCTGTATGCCCGGGAATATATGAACCATTAACAATTCGGAAAATTCCTGAAAAATATCCTTACCTCTTAGCTATCTGCTTTTTCATTCAAAGAAAGATTGCAAAGCCGTTTAATAACTATGTAATTAAAACTGTAAGTTCTTCCCGGGCAATTTAGCCGTATAATGAAATTACAAAAAAAAATGTTCACGGAAACTAATCCGTGAACATTTAATTGAATTTCTGTTCAGATCTATTTTAAATAGATCATCTTCCTTACTTCAGTGAACTCATCTGTTTGAATTCTGTAGTAATATATTCCGCTTGGATATTTAGATGCATTGAAAGAATACTGATAAGTGCCCGGCGCCAGAACCTGATCTACAAGACTTTCGATCTCCTGTCCAAGCAGATCGTAAACAATAAGAGATGCAGCAGAAGATCTTGCAATATCAAATTTTATTAAAGTAGACGGATTAAAAGGATTTGGATAATTTTGATATAATGCAAATTTATCAGGTATAGCGGAATTGTAATTCGAGATACCTACATCAACTGTATCATAGAAAGCTTTTTGAGAAATGAATCCATACATGGTTATTTCTGCAATTTGATTGGTTCCTGTATATGAACCTGTTCCAAGGCCTTCCCATCTGTTAAAGTAATATGTTTTGCCGTTGAACTGTACCTGCTGAGCTGAAACTGTAATTTGATTTACTGAACCTGAGTCTAGATAACCGCCTGAATTTGAAACTGTTACCGGAAGTCCTGCAGGATCAACTGATCCGAGCATTCTATACTGTACATTATAACTTGCTCTGTAATCGCTGATCAATGTACCGATTGTGATAGTCTGTAATTGCGGTCCTCCGTTGCTCCAGTTGCTGAAAACATATCTTGTGTTTCCTACAGTTTGCGGTGATACTGCTTCAATTGTATGTGTTGAATTAAGATCCCATAAGTATGCCCTGCTAGAAATGAAAGGAACATTATCTACCTTGAATGTCAATGAAGGTCTGGTATTTCCTATTGAAACATAATTTTTCCCAACCAGATAGTTCACAATTGTTTTATGAGTTTTTCCGGAAGTATTTGTACCGGTAAAAACGATCTTATATTCTCCAGCAGGAACGCTTGCATTGGAGTTAACATTAACACTGGCGGTACCGGGGAAACTGCTGATAGTATTACCGGCCGGAAATGATACTGTTATACCTGCATTAGCAGGAATAACTTCATAAGTAAAAGAGACAGGTGAAGTATATCCCGCAGCAACCACAGGAATTTTTAATTCAAAGCTTCCGCTTCCGCTTTGTCCCTGATTTACAACTTTGAAACCCGGTTCAGATACAAGGTTAAAGTTAGCAGTAGTTGTAGCGGTGTTTAATATCTCATTAGATGTTGACTGAACGAATACTGTATTGCTTATCAAAGCAGGATTCCATGCTCCGTTCATTTGATAAGAATATTCAAGTGTGATTTTATTACCGGGCAATAAAACTGTAGGATATCCTATAGAACTCGGCAATAATTTTCTCATAACATAAGTATAGTTTGTTTCTCCATTTGTTCCGTTATAATAAACAACTTTTTCTATTACAACAAAATAAATATTCACATTCGGATTGGTCAGCAGTCCTTCGCAATATACGTCAGCTTTGACATTTACTGTACTTCCATTGACATTATCTGTTACGACAATTGTCACCGGACTCAATACATCTGTTCTGTTGTTAAAAGCGTTTTGAACATTGGTAGCAGTAATTGGGATGCTGTTGTCTATTGTAATTTTGGTCCCGTCCAGATACCAGTCAGGGATTGCATTTACTCCGAATCTGGTTCTTCTGGCGTCATTATCAGCCGGATTAATGTGATACATCGGGTCATTTCCCGGAGACGGCCAGCTCATGTGATAGCTGATATTCGTAACTTTTTCAGGGTCAGCTGAATTTAAAAATGCTTCAAGAGTAGGATTATATATTCTGCAGGGAACACATGTAGAACTTGTAAATCTTTCAATAAGTATTTTTCTGTCTCCTGCATCAGCATTATTAAGATTTAATGTAATTATACAAAGTAGTATAATTAAAGAGAATATTATTTTTCTCATTAGAATTTTGCTTTAATTGATTAATGATTTATTGGGGATGTGGTTTAAAATAACAATTTTTTATTTAACAAACAGCATACTTTTACTGATTTTTATATCTCCCGTTTCTAACCTGTAAAAGTATATTCCGCTTGCAAATACAGCTGCGTTCCATGTATACTCATATGTCCCTGCTTTTAAATTTCCGTTGACAAGTATTTCTATGGTCTTACCGGAAATGTCAAATACTGTAAGTTTTACTGAAGAATTGCTTTTAATGTCAAATTTTATTTTCGTAGATGGATTAAATGGATTTGGATAATTCTGAAACAATTCAAAGCCGGCAGGAACAATTCCGGAAACTGAATTAATTCCTATTACATCATCATTTCTGAAGTAATACATGCCGCCTTTGATATTGCCAATGAAGAGATCGGGGTCCGAATCATTATCAATGTCTGAAAACTCAGGACATGAATTGCTGTGAACATTTATATTACTATATGTACTAGTCTGGAAAACAAAATTGGCATTTGATGGAGTACCTTCATTTTTGTAATAAGAAATATTACCGTCCTGTCTGCCTATAAAAAGATCAAGATCTCCATCAGAATCCAGATCATAAAATCTCGGAATGCTTTCATCGCCGGCGTCTATTGAATTGTAGAAATTCGTTCTGAATATAAAATTAAAATTGTTAATTGTTCCGGTATTCTCATAATAAAAGATCCTGCCGTTGGTTGCTCCTATAAAAAGATCTTTATCCTGATCATTGTCTATATCAGCGAGGACAGGTGTGCTGCTTTGCCCCAGAGTTGTGATGCCAATCTGATATCCTCTGGATTCAAGTATGAAATTAAATTCCGCCGGTGTGCCTGTATTTCTGTAGAACCACAGGGAATCTTTTATATAACTGCCGAGAATCATATCCATGTCACCGTCATTATCAAGATCAGCGAATGCAGGTGCATAATTAAAACTAACGGATCTTACCGGCAAAGAATCAGAAACAAAACTGAATGAAGGAGCTGTAAGAGTTCCTGTGTTTTTATAGTAAGCAATTTTGGCATAGTCATTTCCAATGAAAAGGTCTTTATCACCGTCAATATCAATATCCACAAAAGTAATATTGCTGTTGCCTCCGGCATCTACATTCCGGAGATAATCATTTGTAACTCTTTCAAAATTCGGAGTGAATGCATTTCCGTTATTTCTGTAGAACGCAAAGTTATTTTTATTTTGAGACAAATATAAAACAGATACAAACATGTCTTGATCTCCGTCATTATCTATATCCGTAAATCTCGTTGAATTATATCCGGAAGAAATGTAAGGTGAGTTATGAGGATATATGGAATCAACTATTGCGACATCTGGTACAAATGGTGTTCCGTTATTAGTTATATAATAGATCCCTTTCGAAAACAGATCACCCCAGAAAAGATCGAAATCATTATCATTGTCAATATCAGTGAACTCAAGAGAATTCGCTCCGTGCCGTTCATTGTCACCAAATGATCCATTAACAGAATTCCCGTCAGAAAATTTTTCTTTTATGACAGAATATGTGTCTTCAGTAAAGTTGTTTGAATGATAGCTTAAAGCAGGGGAAATAATTATCAGATCCTGCCAGATATCAGTTATATATTTATAGCTGAAATTTAATGATGTTCCGATATTCTCATAATAGGTGATAGTACCGAGAGACTGCCCGGTGAAAAAATCCTTGTCACCGTCATTATCAATATCGCAAAATATAGGTACACAATTTGATTCACTGTAGATCACGGTATCGGAATAAGTTCTGAGTTCGTTTATCTGAAGGGTATATAGAGGATTATTAATTGTTCCGCTGTTTATGTAATACTTGACTGTCTGAAGTTCACCGCCTGTAAACAGATCCAGATCATTATCGTTATCCATATCGGTAAAATAAAACCAGTTGTAAAAGTGAAGATCCTGAAACCTCATGGAAACTAACTTATAATCTGCTATCTGAGCATTACCTGTATTTTTATAAAAATATAATGAAGTATCAGAATCAAAAGTAAACAGATCCAGATCATTATCGCCATCAATATCAACGAACTGATACCGTGCATTATTCATGCCTCCGTTGAAAGGGGCATATGAGCTGCTGCCTGACATGTTGAAGTTTATGCCGTCGTATTGTCTGACAAGCTGCTGTGAATTAGAAGGAATGGAAATGAAAAGAATTATTGCCGTAAAAATGATCTTCAAAATGCTATTAAATAATTTTGTTAATTGGAAATACCGTCACCGAATTTGAATTGAGAGCTTATAGTTACAGGTAATTTACCTTTGAACTTAATAGTTCCGTAGAATGAATCTATTCCCGCATCGATTGAAGATTCCGCATCAGCGTAAGCACAGATATATGAATCAATATCAGGAAAACCCTGTATCAGATACGGATTACCGAAAGAAATTACAAGTACCTTTTTTCCTTTTGATGAAAGTGAATTTATCAATGAGATCTGTGAATCAGGCAGACCAACGGTTCCGGTTTTTATCTTAACTTTTGCATAGATCGGTATAATTATGACATCATAATTATCTGCATCTGTTAATATTTCATTTGAATTAACAATGTCACCTGTCAGGTCATAATATGAAGTTGAACTGAATTTATTATTTTCATTGAACCTTCTTAAAAAATAATCCGAATTAGCTTTCTCATTTCCGTTATTCAGAGAAATGATCAGACAGCTCTGAGAGGCGGCATTACTGAACGGGACAATGCTGTTGTTATTCTTTACAAGTGTTAATGATTCATCTGCAATCTGACGCGATATTCTTTTGGCTTCATCTGAGTTTACTATGGAAGTTACTTTGCTCACATCAGTAAGTTTATTCTCATTCAGTTTAAGCCAGTTCTTTGCGTTTAAAATTTTTCTAACAGATGTATTTATTCTTTCTTCAGAAATAGATCCGCTGATAACTGCCTGCTCTATTGCTGAAATGCTTACTGACTCTCCCTGAGGCATAAGTATAAGATCTACTCCAGCATTTACACATCTTAATGCAACTTCCTCCGCTGAGAAATGCTTTACAACTCCTGCCATATTCAATGCATCAGTTACAACCAGACCATTAAAATTTAATTCATTAATAAGCAATCCTTCTATTATGTTTTTTGACAAAGAAGCAGGAACATTTACTTCGTTATCCAGTGCAGGCAGTGAAAGATGTGCGATCATTACTGACATGACATTGCTTTTAACAGCACTTTTGAAAGGTATGAGCTCAAGATTATCAAGTCTTTCTTTGCTGAAATTCAGAACAGGCAGATCACTATGCGAGTCAATATCCGTATCTCCGTGACCCGGGAAATGTTTAACGGTAGCTATTATATTTCCATCCTGCAAACCTTTGATAAACATATCTGCCATTGAAGAAACCAGTTCCGGATCTTCGCCGTAAGATCTCACGTTTATGATAGGGTTCAGAGAATTATTATTTACATCAGCAACAGGCGCATAATTCTGACCTACTCCTATCGCCTTACATTCTTTTGCTATCTGAAGTCCCATTAGGTAAGCGAGCTCAGGATTTCTAGTTGCTCCGAGCGCCATATTACTTGGAAACAAACTACCGTCATCAAGGCGCATTCTTGTACCTCTTTCAAAATCTGCAGAAATGAGCAGTGGAGTCTCTGACAGTGACTGGAATTTGTTTATCAGACCGGCTTCCTGCTCGGAATTGCCCTTGAAAAAAATCAATCCGCCTATCTTTTCATTAATGATCAGGTTTTGTATCCTTTTAAATTCAGCTGAACTTTCATCCAGCGCAAAACCATCGGAGTTAGAAATGATCATCTGAGCTATCTTTTCCCTTATGTTCATAGAAGACAATTTCTTTTCAGTCCAATCAGTTGAACTTCTAAAAATATCCTGATGCACATCTTTTAAAACATATTTGTCCCTGTTCATTGCCGTATTCATAATATTCGATACTGAAATTTCATTTGAGCTGAATAAGGATAAAAGCACTATAGCAGCAAAAACATTAATAGAAAAGATCTTATGCATTTAATTATTTATTTTCATTTTTATTTTCGGTGTCAAGTTTTTCCGTCATTGCCGTAAAGAACCTCATTATTTCCATAGGAAGTGGAATTATCATTGTGGATGTTTTTTCGGCTGCTATTTCTGTCATGACCTGAAGATATCTTAACTGCAAAGCATTGTGATGATTTCCAAGTATCTCAGCAGCTTCGGTTAATTTCTGCGCTGACATGAATTCACCTTCTGAATTAATTATCTTTGCGCGCTTGTCTCTTTCAGCTTCAGCCTGCCTTGACATTGCCCTTATCATTTCCTGTGGCAGATCTACATTCTTCAGTTCGACATTCATCACTTTTATTCCCCAAGGTTCAGTTTCACGGTCGATCAGATCTTTCAGCTTGCTGTTTACCAGTTCTCTGTGCGCCAGCAGATCATCAAGATCACCCTGTCCTGTAACAGTTCTAAGTGTTGTCTGTGATATCAGTGATGTAGCATACATATAATCTTCAACCTGTATAATAGCTCTGTTAGGATCTATCACCCGGAAATAAACAACTGCATTTACCTTTACGGATACATTATCTTTTGTAATAATATCCTGCGGAGGCACATCAAGAGCAATGGTCCTCATTCCTATCCTTACCATTCTGTCTAATATAGGGATCAGAACTATAAGACCGGGACCTTTCACTGCTGAAAATTTACCAAGCCTGAAAATTACTCCGCGCTCATATTCATTTAAAACTCTGAATGACCTCAGAATAATTATCAAAAATATAAACCCTAATATTCCCCCAAAACCAATTAATACTCCTGTTGCCGGATTCATAATTATTTTATTTTATATTTATAGTTGAATTATTATTTACAAATTACCATTTATTAACTACTAACTATTAACTACTAACTGTTTCATATTCTTCCTTAAACCTTAACAGCTTTTCTTCAATAGGTTTAAACTCATATAATTGCATAAGCTCAAGCCTGAATTTGCTCACATCCCTTACATCGCGCAGATATCCTGAATAATGTTTTCTGAATTCAATCACTCCGTACTTTTCGCCTTTTAGTTCACATGCCAGTCTGAGATGTTCAATACAGACATCAATTCTTTCTTCTATGCCGGGATCTTCCATATGATAACCATTTTCAAGATAAAATTTTGTTTGTTTAAATATCCATGGATTTACAATTGCAGACTGTCCAATCATAACTGCATCCGGTTCAAAAGTATCAAAAGCAAATTTTACATCCTCCGGAGTTTTTATATTTCCGTTAAGTATTATTGGAATCTTTACTCCTGCATCTTTAATTCGTTTCACCCAGCTCCAGTCAGCATCTCCTTTATTTCCCTGCGACCGAAGCCTGCAGTGAACAGTTAATGCCTGTATGCCAACGTGTTCGAGTATCTTAGCAACTTCAACTATAACTATAGAATTCTCATCCCATCCCAGTCTTGTTTTTAATGTGACAGGCAGTTTCACATTCGTCAGAACTTTTTCAGCTATCCTTGTCATCTTTGGAACGTCTTTCAGCAAACCTGCTCCTGCACCTCTTAATGCCACGTCTTTAACCCAGCATCCGCAGTTGATGTCAATGAAATCAGGATTAACGCTTTCGGAAATTTTTGCAGCTTCCACAAGGACATCTTCATTCCCTCCGAATATCTGAATGGATACAGGTCTTTCTTCTTCATAGAAATACAATTTAGCTCTTGCTTTTCTCGCATCCCTGATAAGACCTTCAGCAGATATGAATTCGGTATAAACAATATCCGCACCCAGCCGTCTGCAAATAAGCCTGAACGGAGGTTCAGTAACATCCTCCATTGGAGCTAATAATATTTTATTCTTAAATATTTTCTGGAATTCATTCATTGGATTGAACAAAGTTAAACAATGTATCCTTAATTAGAAATATTAAAAATCACAGGCTAGCGGAGTCAAATCAAAGTCAACATTTTAAGATTCTGCCGCTTTGGGTGGATTCAAAGTTTACATTTTAAGTTCAATCGTTTTGATATCATTGGCAAGTCTTAATATCATTGGCAAGTCTTATACTTCAATCAGATAAAATTCATAGAAATTTATTTT
>CAZLOL010000146.1:0-9265 GCA_964561045.1 uncultured Ignavibacteriaceae bacterium
TATCTTTAAAAACAAGCGCATCGGCACCAACAACCATTTTCAATTTTGTATCAGCCGCCAATTGAACTTTCAGACTTCCTTCCTTCTCAGGTTTACTTTTGATAATAAAATCCTGTCTCATTCCTTCTTCAGTATTGGTATAGTCAATCCTTATGTCACCACTTTCAACATACGCTTTGTTACCTGATACAATGAACTTACAATTATTATCTCGTAATTCGTAATTCGTAACTTGTAACTTAATATTCCAGTCGTCAGGTGTTCTTGACTTGGCTATAAATCCGTCCTTATGATAAATGAATCGAATATTATTTGCACGGTTGGGAGACTGATATGCATTAATCTTCTCATCAAAGGTAATGTGATATTCCTGCTTCTTAATGTTTTCAAAAATTCCCTCTTTCCAGTCTTCGTCAATATCCTGTGCTTTTTTATCAGTGGTCACATTGCTTTGCTTTACAACTTCAGTAAATGAAGACGGAGTCGGACAGTGAAAATTTAGAGGACTGTTGTGAGCCGTATTATTGTTGCCCGGGCTAATTGCTAAAAAAGAAATGGCTGCAATTGAAAGAAGTAAAATTGTTTTCATGATATTTTAAATTTTGGGTTTGATAATCTCAGAAAATATATTGTAAAAAAACTGATAATAACCCGGCATACCGGTGATGCCTTTATGAATTACTGCCTGCCGGCAAGTATTCGGGTTATTATAATGTTATTTAGTCCATGAATATAAATTAATTGTGTAAAATTAACAGACCTTATTTTATTTTCCAAAGAGATTTTAAGCGGAATTTCACATCCATATAGCTTTAAGAAAATCATAAAATATTTTATTTTGTAAAAATCTTTGCAATAACTATTAATTCCGGGACAGCATTTGCAACGGTCAATCACAGCAAGAATGCTTTTGCTGTTGGTGACCCGAAAGGTTGCCACTCAATGTTAATTTTAATTTAAGTTTATCTTTTAAACGCGGTCGTTGATGTTCCGAAAAAGTTTGCTAAGTTAAAGTTGAAGAATTGCTATAGCGTGTTCCAAAGTTATGAGACTTTTAGCTTGAAGTTTTTTATAATTCATAAGCAGTACTTGGATCTTACTTCTAAACGTCACACATCATCAATCTAAGATCCCGGAATCTAAAATCTAACATTAGCATCTTCCAACATCTTGCTGATCCATTTTCTCCAGAACAGTTCATCTGTATTGACCACTGCATATTTCAGATCATCAAGGATCTTTTTCTTTCCCGTATCTCTATATTTTATGAGTTCAGTAAGTAACTTTAAAAAATTTTCGGAACCGGTTTTATCAAACTTTGGCAATTGTGAATTGCTTTTTAAATATTCCTGAAATCTTTTCTTTACTCTCAGGCAGTCAACAATATTTCCGGATTCATAATGTGCAAAGATCTGTATCGTATAATAATCGAAATCGTGAATATGGAAACTTCTTTTAAGGTTCATGATATATCTTATTGCCTCACTGTATTTTTTCCTGTTAAGATTCAAAAATGCAAGAGAGGTATTGACATTATTCTCGCGCAGCTCTTCCGGCAGCAGTGAGGAATATTTGTTAATAAATTCCTCTGCCCATTTATCTTCATTCAAGTTAACTGCGATGTAGACATAATCCCTGAAATGGTTCTCGCCTATCTTTATCTTCTTCAGATCGTCTGTTATACCATTATCCAGTTTCGATCTCATGATATCAAACATCTCCCTGTCAAGATTATTTTTGGATTTTTTTGAAATGAATATAGCTACATTTAAAAGAGTGTAATATGTATCCGATCTCAGATTCGCAGATAGCTTGGAGATGTTTGACATAAACAGTTTCTTAGCTTTAATAAAATATCGTAGATTGTCAGGTTCCGTTATGGCAGCATAAAGATTTAAATTTATTCCGAAGAAGACCTCATATTCCGGATAACGTTCCGAAATAATACCGATTATTTTTGACAGGTCTGAATGAAGAGTCAGTTCCTGCATCAGAAAATTTTCAATATCGCCGTAAAATTCCTCCCTGAGCTGTTTTTCAATCAGGTTCAGGATCAGATCATAATAAAAACTAAGAATAAAATGATCAGATGAAGTTTTCATCATATTTGATAGATCTTTTGATAAACCGTATTTTGCCAACTCCATTGCACAGTTCTCTGATGAATCATGAATTTCCTTTAGCGTGATGTAAGAAAATCCGTTTGACTTAAGTTTATCAATGTTTTTTTTATGATCAGTTATCAGAAGATCTCCAAGACCTCTCTTGCGGAACTGAAGCTGTTGCAGATCATGCATCTTCTCTTCATTATCAATAATCTCCTTTACTGCGATGAACTGCTTAATGGATCTTGTGAGTTCAAAATATATGTTCCACAGGCTTCTTTCCGAATATTTACTTTCCAGGTAAGAGTGAAGGTCATCTCCGGATTCTATTTTATCAATTACAATTCCGGAAAGGCGCGGCTTCTTTACGAATGAAAGACGGAGGAATTCGCAAAATTCCTTTCTTTCTGATTCAGACAGAGTGCTGAAGATGGAGTTAAATCTGTTATTTTTTTTTACTTTCAAATTAGGGTAAGAATAAAAGTAATTAAGTTTAATTTAGCACCCTAATCAAAGAAAATCTATTTATTAAAAAAGGTAAGAATTGCAAAACAGCCGTTTTGAATTTTAAAAGATAATAAATAACTTTGTACGCTTTAATAAAATTATTTTACTTGTTCTGCATTTAACTCAAAACTTCGAATTGGGTACATAGTCTTAATCGAAATCTCATTTCTGAAAACCCCAAAGTCAGTAATCCGAAATCCTTACCAGATACCCACTAAATGCAGGTTGGAAAGACGGGATCAACAAAAAGATGTAGTTGCATATTTTTGAAAAATCTACAAATAATAAATCCGACAAAAATTAAATAAACATAAAAAATAGAATTTGATCTGGAAAAAGTAAGAGAGTTTGTTGCTTCTGCAATTGAGGTCATTGCCTTCATTGTCATTGCAGGGGCGATCCTCCTGAGCATATTCAAAATTATTGTAAATTTCAGTTCAAGAGGTCCCGGTTTTTTTAAAGGATACAAAGACAGGATAGGAAAGGCTTTGCAGGCTGGACTTGAATTCCTGGTTGCGGCGGACATTATCCGTACTGTAATTATTGAACCTACAATTCAAAGTGTAATAATACTTGGGCTTCTTGTTCTTATCAGAACATTTCTCAGCTGGTCTATTATTGTAGAATCAGAGGAAAGAGTGCCGTGGAAGAAAGCAGCCCTGGAAACAAATAATGAATAATTTTATCATCAATTATTCTTTAAAAAATAAATAAAACAAAAATGGAAAAAACTATTTCGAAGTTAATGGTAATAACTTTTGCTGTTCTTTTTTTATCAGGATGTTCAGGAAGTAAATCTGATTATGTCAAAACAGCAAACCAATTGACTCAATCGGGTATGGTCAGCGGTTTGTCGAAAGAACTTGGGATGACAAGCTCACAGACCGAAGCGGGGTTAGGAGCTATAATGATGCTTTCAAAAGATAAACTGTCTCCGGATGATTTTTCAAAACTGAGTAAAAGCATTCCCGGCGGTACCAGCAGTCTGATAAAACAGGCAACTGATCTTGGTGTTGTTCCCGGATCAATAAGTTCCACCGCTGATATTGTCAGTGTTCTTACCAAACTTGGAGTAAGTCCGGTGCAGGCTGCAAAATTCACCGGATCTGTTTTAAAAATGGCAGGAAGCCTCGGAGGAAGCACACTGGGTCTTTTGTCAAAAGTATTATAAAAATTTTATTTAATGGTCGGTCTGTCAAACTATTTTGATATTTATTGTTAGGTTATTTTTGACAAACTCCGGTTAAAATATCTTTTTTATTAGTGAACGGCAGACCCGTATCCTTGCGGTTTAAATAAGAGACTTTATGTGAATTAATGATTATAAAACAAAATATTAAAAAATTTTTTTATTAACTAAACAAATTTTATCATGGCAGCAAATATTTTAGAGCTTTCCAAAAGCGCGATCACTCCTGACATAATGTCAAAACTTTCAGGAATTTTAGGAGAAACAGAGGGGAAAACCCAATCCGCGGTAAAATATATTTTACCTGCAATACTCGGCAGTTTGATCAATAAAACATCTGTTGGTTCCGGAACTGCTGATGTTTTAAGGCTGATCAAGGATGGAGGGTACGACGGTAACTTGCTGAACAAGCTTGATACTTCACTGCTCGACAAAAATAAATTTTACGGCATGATCAACGGTTCAACAAACACTCTGAGCTCCATCTTCGGAGATAAGCTGAAAGACGTTACGAATTTTATTTCAAAAGAAAGCGGCGTCAGCTCGAACTCTGCGTCATCATTGCTTGGCTTTCTTGCAGCTGTAATAATGAGCCTCTTAGGCAAACAGGTTTTCGGAAGCGGTTTGAATGAATCAGGATTATCAGGTCTGATCTCAGGACAAAAGAGCTTTCTTGCCGGGCTTATACCTTCAGGCATTGCAGGACTGCTTGGACTTGCCGGATTAAATAAAGTGACTTCAAACCTTAAGGAATACGAGGAGAAAGTCGAAGAAGCAGGTACAGGTTCTAAAAAATGGTTTCCCTGGCTTTTGCTTCTCTTAGGCCTGATTGCTTTGTTTTTTATCTGGAGAAGCTGCAGCAATAAGGAAGTACCGGTTACAAACAAAATTGATACCGTAAAAAAGAAAGTTGAGATCCCGGTAATAACGGCTCCGAAGACAGGAGATCCAATCATGGATTCACTGCAGGCTACTCTCGGAAGATTTATCAGTAAAAAATTACCCGGGGGGACAGAAATAATAATTGCGGAGAGCGGTGTGGAAGCAAATCTCATTGCCTTCATTGAAGACAAAACAAACTCCGATGACAAAGAGACATGGTTCTCATTTGACAGAATATTATTTGAAACAGATAAAGCGACACTAAGACCTTCTTCAAATAACCAGATAAAAAATATTGAAGCAATCATGAAAGCTTATCCGAACATTGATCTTAAGATCGGCGGATATACCGATAATACAGGAAATGCCAAACACAATATGCAGCTTTCACAGCAGAGAGCGGATGCAGTGATGGCAGCGCTTGTAAAGGACGGTATCGCTGCAGGCAGACTGAAAGCGGAAGGTTACGGACCGCAGTTTCCTGTTGCTTCAAATGATACACCCGAAGGCAGGCAGAAGAACAGAAGAGTGGATGTCAGGGTATCTAAGAAATAAAGTATCAGTTCCGTTCAACGAAAGTCAATGTACCGGAATAAATAGCAACGGACAAAGTGTATTGACACTAAAATTTTTTTGAAACTATATTAAATAAAAAAGAAAGGAGTCAATAATGGCTGAAAAAAAATTCAAAGGAGTTATTAAACTCGATGTGCGTGATTCGAAACCTGACTGGGGTCCGTTCACGCTTAAAAGCGCTCCAAAAGGAGCGCCTAATGTTCTGTTTGTTTTGTATGACGATACAGGTCTGGCTGCCTGGTCTCCTTATGGGGGTGCAATAAATATGCCTACCATGGACAAGCTTGCCAAAGGAGGACTTACCTATTCTCAATGGCATACAACTGCACTGTGCTCTCCGACAAGATCCACAATTCTGACAGGCAGAAACCATCATCTCAACGGCATGGCATCCATTACGGAAACAGCAGACGGTTATCCCGGAGCTTGCGGACGGCTACCTGCTGAGTGCGCTACCATGGCACAGGTACTCCAGGATAACGGTTACAGTACATTCTGGATCGGAAAGGATCACAACGTTCCTGAACAGGATATCGCCAGCGGCGGCAGCAGATCTGAATGGCCTTTGTCAAAAGGATTTGACAGGTATTACGGATTCCTTGGCGGTGAGACAAATCAATGGTATCCTGATCTGGTAGAGGACAGTCGTTTCATTGAACAGTCTTATGGTCCCGAAGAAGGTTACCATCTTTCCAAGGATCTGGCTGACAAGGCGATCGAAATGATAAAAGATCAGAAATCCGGTAATCCGTCAAAGCCATGGTATATGTGGTTTTGTCCCGGGGCGAATCACGCTCCTCACCATTCGCCGAAAGAATATATTGAAAAATATAAAGGAAAGTTTGATGCCGGTTATGAGGCTTACCGTGAATGGGTTCTGCCCCGAATGATAAAGAAAGGCATTTTGCCGGAAGGAACAAAAATGACACCTATCAATCCGCTTCCCGAAGATATAGCTTCAGGAGTTCCGGCAGATATGGTCAGACCCTGGGATTCGCTGAATGATAAAGAGAAGAAATTATTTTCACGCCTTGCGGAAGTTTATGCCGGATTCAGCGAATATACTGATGCTCAGGTTGGAAGAATTATAGATTATCTTGAAAAATCCGGTCAGCTCGACAATACAATTGTCTTCTATGCGGCTGATAACGGCGCTTCGGGTGAAGGCAGTCCGAACGGATCTGTAAATGAAAATAAATTCTTTAACGGATATCCTGATGAGCTTGAGGAGAATCTTAAACTTTATGATGTCCTGGGCGGACCTGATACTTATGAACATTATCCGACAGGATGGGCTGTAGCTTTTTCTACACCGTTTCAAATGTTCAAAAGATATTCACAATTTTCCGGAGGTACCTGTGACCCGCTTGTAATCCACTGGCCAAAAGGTATTAAAGATAAAGGCGGGGTCCGGCATCAGTATCATCATTCTACTGATATTGTCCCTACAATTCTTGAGGCTATAGGACTTGAAATGCCGAAGGAATACAGAGGAGTAAAGCAATATCCTTTAAGCGGTGTTTCAATGAAATATACTTTCGATGCGAAGCCCGACGGTAAAACCAAAAAGAAACGTCAGTATTATACAATGCTTGGTACCAGAGGAATCTGGGAAAACGGATGGAAAGCTTCGGCTTTACATGCCCCGATCAGCGGAAAAGGTCATTTCGATAAAGATAAATGGGAACTTTACAATGTCGATAAAGACCGTTCAGAGTCTACCAACCTCGCCGAGAAATATCCGGAAAAGCTGGAACACCTTATTAAGGTCTGGTTCGAAGAAGCGAAGATAAACAAAGTATTGCCTCTGGATGACAGGGGAGCTCCGGAATTGCTTACTATAGAACGACCTTCGGAAGAACCTCCGCGAACAAGATATTTGTATTATCCGGATACATCGCCCGTTCCTGAAGGAGTTGCGGCAAATGTACGCGGACGGTCTTATAAGATCGTCGCTGATGTCGAAGTTACCAAGGATTCAAAAGGTGTCATATTCGCTCACGGATCACGGTTCGGAGGACATGCACTTTTCATCAAGAATAAAAAACTTTATTACGTGTATAATTTTCTAGGCATCAAACCGGAACAGCAGCTTATTTCAGACGAGTTAAAACCGGGAAAGCGTGTTCTCGGTGTTGAATTCAAACGGGAAAGTGCGGGAAAGTACGGCGAATCAATCGGAACGGCAAAATTATATGTTGATGAAAAAGTTGTAGATGAAAAATCCATTCGTACTCAACCCGGAAAGTTCACTCTTTCGGGAGACGGATTATGTGTCGGCTTTGACAGTGGTGACAATGTGAGTCAGGAATATAAGAATCCGGGAACATTTACCGGAGGTACAATTCTTGGTGTTGCAATAGATGTAAGCAAGAAAGCTTACATTGATCTTGAAAAGGAAGGTGCTGCAGCTTTTGCAAGAGATTAAGCAAGAGATTAAGCAAGAGATTAAGCAAGAGATTAAGCAAGAGATTAAGATAGACAGTAAATAATGACCGACGGAATATTCCGCACTCATCATTTCAAAACACCTAATGATGAGGAGTTTCATTTAGAAAATTCAGGGGCTGCCTAAAAAGACCATTCTGAGTAAATTTATTTTATGCTTTTTGACAGCCCCAAATAATTAGGAAATGAAAATCTAACTTATCATAAATATTCAAACACAGAATAATTTATATAATGCAAATTTGATTCCCGTAACCCGGTTCGGACCGGATCATGATACCAAACAAAAATTAAATTGAAGATGAAAGCCAAAAACTTTTTTGTTTTATATTTATTCATTTTATCATCATTAACTGCCGGTGCTCAGACTCATGAAAATAAGAAATTCCATCCTTATCATTCACTGGGATTATTTATTAGTCATACACAGGAGATCGAGTCTTTAAATGAAAATAGTGAACAGGAATGGCTTTCCTTCCCGTCGTGGGAGCTGAATTATAATTTTAAATTTAGTCCTAAATGGTCAATAGGTTTGCATAATGATGTTGCTATAGAAACTACTGAAATTGAAAATGAGAATGAAAGTACAGGAGGAGGTGACGGAGAAAATGAAGGTGAAAGTTCAAATACAAATATCGAAAGGAGTTACCCGTTTGCAAGCGCTGTCATGTTTTCATTTAAACCGGATAAGTATTTTAGTTTTCTGCTTGGCGCGGGCGGGGAGTTTGTTGATTCAGATTCTTACTTTTTGGTTCGTACCGGAGCTGAGTATGGATATGAGATCAATGAAAACTGGGAACTGAATGCTAATGTCACGTATGATTTTAAAATAAACATAGTCAACTCACTATCGGTAGCAATGGGAATTACTACAATTTTTTAAATATGACACAAGACCGGCTGCATTTAACCATTTTACCGGAGAATAAACTGCGGAGCTGTCAAATCTGCAATAGATAATGTAAAGCTTGGTAACATAACCGAACACTGATTAAATCTGATAGCGTACTGTTTGAAAAAATAAACAAACTTACAACTATAAAAGGTATTGGGTTCATCACTGTTGCAACAGCAATAGCAGAAACAAACGGATTTAATTTAATCAAAAATAAAAATCAGTCAGCCAGTTATGAAGGTTATGACATTGTTCTAAATGAATCCGGAAAACATAAAGGCAAATCAATCATTTCAAAAAAAGGTAATTCTAATCTTCGCAGGCTTTTTATATGCCGGTTTACTGTTGGTGTTCCAAAAGTTTGACTTTCAAAACAATTAACTCGGATTACCAATTATTGCAAAAAAATAAAGCTCCGGACTTCCGACTCTCGACACGTCTCTACGGTACTACGGTTGCCACAAAAGCATTCGATTTGTATTAAGTAATCAGCACATCATTCAGCTCAATTAGTCCTTTCTCATCTGTAAAATAATCTATTGCTGAACTGTACTTCCAATCAACAGGATCTGATACAAGTCCTTTTCGTACAGGATTTGTTATGAATATAAAATTTGAATGTAAATCAGATTGGTTTACAGGATCTGCTGACATAATAACATT
>CAZLOL010000147.1:0-9227 GCA_964561045.1 uncultured Ignavibacteriaceae bacterium
CAAACGGAAAACTTACATACTCCGGCGTGAAATATTCCACAGGCGAATATCAAGAAATCGAAACGGCATTTTATTCGTTTAAGTGCTTTGCTTTACAATTCAGGTGTTCAGGAACGGGGAAAGAAGTTTCAAAGAGAAAATATAAATTAGCCAGGGTAACGTTTGACAGATTAGACGGGGATCGCTTAATTAAATGGAGACTGGTAGATACTGCAATCGTCACTCCGGACTTCCAAACAATCGACACAACTTATTCAATTATCTGATACCATAATAAATTAATGGTTTGGATAAATGACTTTAAAGTATTAAGTTTAACCAAAAATCATCCCCCAAAGGATATTTGATGATTTTAATTTTAAAATATCATTATCCAATTTGAACTGTAAAGCAGAAGCAGTGGTCTCGAGGCCTGTGTGCAATCACAGCATTAGCCACAGCAAAGTCGTTAAGACTGAGATACATAAGACATTCAGGCTGCGTATCCGTTTATGTTTGGTTTGTTACCAGACATTTTACACACAGGAAACTCTATTTGAAAAAGATCCGGTTGCATTTTACGAAAACGAGAAGAAACTCACAGCCTGATCTTATCGACCCAGCCTTTGTATTCGGTCTGTATATATCTTGAGTAGTGTTTCTCCGTTGTGATCACGGATGAATGACCCAACTGCTGAGAGATGTATTTAAGGTTTACGCCCTCATCCAGCAACCATTTCCCGAAAGTACTCCGGAATGCTTTGAAGTTCAGAGCCGGGTTTATTCCGGATCGCTTAATGTATACCTTGGTACGCTTGCTTACATAATCGACACTCCACTTTTTAAATAAATAATCTTTGTCTTTGTACCTGGATACTAATTCGATCAGTGATTCGTGCAGCTCTACGAATCTCGTGCGGTCCGTTTTCCTTCCGTATACCCTGATCAGCTTCCGACCGGTATCAATATCACAGATCCGGCAGTTCAATATCTCATTCAATCTCATTCCGGTAAGGACCGCAAATAGAAATATGTCTTTAAAGTATTGATGATCGGTACAGGCAATAAGCCTGCCGAACTCTCCCCTCGTAAAATATTTTATTCCGTTTTCAGGTATTTTGATTTTGATAGATCCGTTTACTTTGTTAGTAACAAGGTGATTCCAGGATACTGCCTGATCAAATACCACCTTCAGAGATCTTCTGTGTAAGTGTGCCGTTTCCGGAGTCCGTGTGCTTAACTTATAAGTTAAGTATCTGTCAAAGTCATACTGCGAATACCCGGTAAGGTCCTTGTCACCGGCAAACAACAAGAAAGAATTTATGACATACTTGTAATTCCGAAGAGTAGTATATTTTTTATTTGATGTCCGAAGAAAAATATTTTTAAACTCAGAAAGTTTTATCGGCTTTATGCGGGAAGCATTATCGCTTTGGTTTTGAAATCCGTTTAATACTCTTAACGCTTTGGATTTTAATTTTGATCTTGTGGTGACAGTGCGGCGCTTACCGGTATATGAATCCTGATATGCAATATACCAGTACCCATTCGGCTTTTTAAATAGAAACATGCTATGACTATTTTTTGACTACTCGGCAGGCATGCTTTAATGAAGGAAATTCCCCTTTTTGGTACGCCCGACTGGAATCGAACCAGTAACCTACAGCTTAGAAGGCTGTTGCTCTATCCGATTTCCATGCCGCAAATCAATTAATTATTGTTATTGACTACTTTTTGCCACCTAATAACAGCGTCAATATACCGCCAACAAACAGGAATCCCGATATGATAACGATATTCTGTTGCCGATTCATTAGACCAAGGTTATTTACTTTTTGCCCTGTGTCAGAATAAACAGAAGTATCGAGATTGAATGCATAAATCCCAATCGCGATACTTATTGCGACTACTACTGCACCTATAATTTTCATTTAATTTAAACTATAATTAATTATGCCATTATTATTTAAGGGGGTGTAAGACTTTTTTTTTCGTTTTGTTTTTATTGCCGAAGCAGTTTCGATTACCGTTTTAATCACAGATCTTAAATATTCATTCTCCTTCTCTGCTTCCCGTACTCTATCGGCAAGTTCAGCCTCACGCTGCTCTTTACTATGTATGGCTCTTTCACTGGTGGGCTGATTAGTGATATACATTTCTCCTTCGCCTGTCAATAGCCAATGTATATTTACATTTAATTTCTCTGCCAGTAAATACAAAAATTCATATCCCGGCTTTGCTTTGTCATTTTCATAACGGGAAATATGAGTCTGTTCAATCCCGAGAAATGCTGCAAATTCGGTTTGAGATTTGTCGTTTCTAACCTTCAACAATCTGTTTGAAAATCCCGGCATTAAATTATTTTTAAAATACTTTTAGGTATATTTAAATCGTACTTGACATTATACTTTAAAGTATGTAAGTTACTAATAGTTTATTTAACACACGTATTATAAATAAAAAACAAAACAATGTCAATAAAGTTAATAAGTCCGCCAATTCGCCTGATAGACAGTCCCAAAAAAGGAGTGAAGTCGGTTTACATTGCTGACAGAACAAAACAGATGTTAGACCTTCTTCAGGAAAAGTCCGGCATGTCACAGGATACAGTATTCTTTGACGCCTTAAATCTGTACAAAGCAGAACTCGAGAAAATCAAAGGTGAGGTATACGAGGTGATACAATGAACGGACGCAGGCACAGATCGGAGAGCTTTGCTAAATCAAAACCGAGATTTACAGAGCAGGAGAATCAGGTAATACTTCAGCTGAATATGGGAATCCGTGACGCCTGGAGTATTGCGAATAAAACAGGCATGCTGATCACTTCCGTGAGACGCTGCCTGACAGATCTGGTAAGCAAGGGCGCCATAATTGAGAGCGGTACAATTTTCAACACGAACACCCAGCGTAATGTGACTGCATACAGCAGGAAGATTACGGAAATGGGATTATTTTAAAACCTTAAACAAAAAAGCTATGCCAACACTAAAAACAAACGAAGCTCTCGGAGAGTCTTTCCTGGCAGATAGATACGGGAGAGAGATCATGTACGAGAAGAGTAAGGAAGCCGTGAAGGAAGAAATAATTTATAACTCAAAAACGGCAATTGATCTAATAAAGAATCTGAACAAATCAGTATTTTCCGATGTGGAGATCTGCGAAATTGTTTCAGAGGAGTATTCTGCCGGATCACTCGCAGAATATCTGTATGAGTTTGTAACGCAATCAAATAACAAAGCCGATCAGAGGTAACTGAATCGGCTATTTAAAAACCTCAATCAAACAAAACTAAACATGGAAAAGCAAAAAAGCAACACAGTAATAGATGTATTTGCGGTGCCGGACGTCAAAGGGATTTTCAATCTCGGACGTCCCACAGCTTACAGATCCGACTGCCAGATCGGACAGTTCAAAATCAAAGATCAGATCATGGGTCCGGAGATGGCGATGGAAATAATCTCGATCCGGAAAATTGTCGGTGAATACTTTGACTACGAAAGCCAGGACTGGCTTGAAGTATTATTCATCGATTCAAATAATTCGGTTTCAAATGTCCTATTCAAAACAGAGTCAATCGATAACTTGCTTGACACTGTGAAAATGCTGTACGCAAAGGGCAGGCCAATTGCGGACTTTATTATTACCGGTCAAATGAGACAGAAGCAGTCAAAGAGGCTCGGTACCAAATATTACGCTGTCGAGTTTACCTGGAAAGAAAACACACCGGAAAGAATTGCCGAGATAAAAGAATTTGTTGCGAACAATTCTGCGCTCATGCAGTATTCAATGCTGGAAGAAGTCGGAGAAAGGCTCGCTTTAAACGGACACGATGAGGCCAAGGATAAGGGCGATGTCACTGTCAAGAAAACAATGAAGATGCTGGGAGGTAAGAATTAATGGACGTACAAAGGATTTCAACGAAAAATATGACGCGTGATCAGTGGGTGGGTCAGCGGCATAACGGGATTGGGGGGAGCGATGTCTCCTCCGTTCTCGGTCTTAACCCATACAAAACCAGTGCGGAATTATTCTATGAGAAAGTTTTAAAGATCAATCCGGTCGAAGAAAATCAAGCCATGCACTGGGGCGAGGCTCTTGAGGATATAATCGCGGACCGCTGGTGCTATTGGGACGGCGATCCTGATTCAATGATCAGGAATTACAACACAAGTAACCCTGTAAGATTCTGCAAACGTGTAAATGCGATATTAAAAAATATGGATTACCCGTGGCTTCTCGCTAATCTTGACAGGGCGATTATCGGATCCATCCCTGGTGTACTTGAGATCAAAACCGTATCCGGCTGGGCGGCAAATCAATGGAATGACGGCATTCCGCCTTACTACCTCATCCAGCTTCAGACTTATCTACTGGTAACCGGTTACCAGTACGGAGAGATCGCAATATTAAGAGACGGCAGGTTTCTCGATGTGATTCCATTCAACAGAGAGGATACTATTATCGATAAGATAATTGAGCGTACAAAGACGTTTTGGGATAATGTTTTAACTGCCAGGGAATTACTCACACCATTCACAACAGGGGCAGAGATTAAATCCTTCCTCGACTTCGTAAATATCGATCTTCCAAAAGATTTAAAGACCGCACTATCAGAACTCGAGCCGGCTCCGGATGACTCGGTGGCTTATGAGGAGTATTTAAAAAAGAGGTACCGTATCGAGCCGGTAACGAAACAGGGGACAGCTGATCAGCTGGCAATGGCGATGATGTACCTGAACCATGGGACTATCATAAAGGACTACGAGAAGAAACAAAGAGAGATAAGCAATACATTAAAGCACGAAATGGCGGAAGCTGAGTGTCTTGATTTCGGGTCTGCCGGAAGAATCCTTCATCGAGAGAATGTCAAAGGCGCAAAGACATTTATGATCAAGATAAGGGGAGGGGAGAAAAATGAGTAAGCCGGAATCAAGTGCAATAATCATTCAAACTAACAGCGAAGATTTCTATCGCTGGAGTCTGTCGGAATGGGAAAACCCGAACATTCTCCCGGAAGATTTCTTTGACATTTCGGAAATCTTAAATATAAAGAGATATGATACATCTGATACTCATTATACTCGCAATAATATTGATTCACAAAATCTATAATTTAATCAAAGAGAATGATTACAGAACTGAAATTACAGAACGAAGTAAAGGTCAAGACAGCTCACGTTTCCAGAACTGATCCTGACTTCAGGGCAACAGAGGAACTCGTCCAGAAGGTATTCAAAAGGATCGAGTTTGACGAGAATAAGGACTGGAGCATATCCTTATCGATCAAAAGTAACGAAGAGGGAGTAAGGTGCTTCACTGGAACCCTTAAAATGACAGACAGAAACATCACCGGTGAGCAGCTATTAATTTTTTCTGAACATCAATTTGAAATGGAAGCCGTTGAAAACTAAGGATCTGTTTGGCGTAGCTCGGAAAGATCACAGGCAGGGCGATATAACCAATTCCCTGACCGAATCCATAATCCGATTCATACAGATCAGAGGCGGTGCAGCTTTCCGGATTAATACAAATGGAATACCTATTATAATCAACGGCACGTTTAGAGGCTGGCGCAAATCAAAGAACCCAGGAGCTGCGGACATAAGAGCTATCGTCAACGGGTATAGTGTAGACATAGAGGTAAAGTCCGAGACAGATAAGCTGAATGACAATCAGAAAGTATTTAAGCAACAGGTGGAAGAAGCAAAGGGACAGTACTGGGAGGTAAGATCGTTTACAGATTTCTTCAACTATTATAATTATTTCATCAAAAATATTTCCGGGTAGCCACCTCCTTCCAAGGTGAAAGGTTGGAGTTTTTGAAAACTTCTCTGACCCGCTGCCCGGATATTTAAACATGCTCTATGGTAGAATTTATTGTAACATATTCACTCGGTTTCATAACAGCGTCAATCATCTTTCTACTCACCCCAAAAGTAAAAAGATTTGTAAAGATTATCAAATACAACTCGAAAAAAATTTTATGAAAAAGAATCTGGAGTACTACCGGCACGATGCCGACTCCCATAACCACCCGAAATTTAAAATGCTCAGGCTTAAATATGGCTGGGAGGGTGAGGGGAAATTTTGGGCGCTTAATAATATCGTTGCAAAGTCAGAAAATTGCAGGCTCAACCTGAACCAGGGATACAACAAGGCAATGGCGGCAAGTGATCTGCAATTCTCAATGGAAGAGTTTGAATTATATCTCAATTACCTGTCAAGCGAATGTAAACTGATCAAGATCAGGAAGGGTATTATTTCGACTGACACTACCCAGGAGAACTTTAAGAAAGTCCACGGAGACAGACTGGATGCGCAGAAAAGATACTATAAAAAAACTTCTGCCGAAAATGTTAAAACTTCGGGAGAGAAAAAGGAAACTTCTGCCGAAAATTTATACAAACCAAACAAAAGTAAATCAAACCAAATAAAACCAAACCAAATTAAATTAAATAAAATCAAACCAAATAAAACAGGTCGGGTGGATTTTTTAAAAAAAGAGGAAGGGGATGAAGATCAAGATCAAAAGCAGAACAACATTAACGGGAAAGCTGATGAGTATTTTACGAAGTTCTGGAACTTCTACAACCGAAGGGAAGGGAAAAGAGAACAGGTGCGGCAAGTATTTAATGACCTGATCCGGACAGAGATAGATTATAAAAATCTGATAACAGCCACGAGGAATTATAATGATCTTGTGAGAGATAGACCGATTGGATTTGTAAAACTCCCAATTAACTTTATTTCGACATATAAAGATTTCATAAAAATTAATAATTAGTATGAAAAAAATAAATAAATTAGAATACGGTAAATATTTGAAATCTGCACGCTGGGATAATCTGAGAAAGTTCATGTACAATCGAGCGGGGTATAGGTGTCAATTATGTGGCGAGAAAAAGGAAAGATTAAATGTACATCACAATAGCTATGATAATATCGGCAACGAATCAGAGAAAGACTTAATTGTATTGTGCGAGAGCTGCCATTGTTGGCACCATATAGACGAAGGAGAGAAGGCGGTTATTTTAGCGGCATTGCAACTTAATGGGAAACCGGAAGTAGATGCAATGTATACGTCCGATAGGATACAAAGAAATGAGAGGTTAGTTTATTATCCCAAAAAAATGAAAGAACAATATTATTATGTCAATTACACTGAGAGGGTGGTTGAGGAAAAAGAATATGTCGATGATAATTTAGATCGAAATAATTTAAACCACGACAACTGCTTTATTTACAACGAAGAGGGCAGGCTGTACGCAGATAGTAAGTTGAGCAAATATGGGAATTATAAAAAAAAGGAGGAATATTGAAATGAACGAAAAACTTAAAATGTTCCTCCGCTATCCGAATGCGGAGATAAAAGAAAACGATTCGGAATATAAAAATATATTCCATAAAATATACCACGTTGCGTTTGTTGACGGTCAGAATATTCACGACTTTCCAACGGAGGATATATTTAATGATTACTATTTGGACAACTGCAAACTCCAGCTTCACAGCATGGAGGATATGACGGAAGAGGATAGAAATGCTTACAAGGGTTTTAAATTGCATTTCACTGATTCAGTTGGTAATTGCTTTTTATTTGAAACAGCAAGGTCAATAGACTTTTGCAGGGAAAATAATTACGACATTGACGGACTTATTGCTAAAGGTTGGGCGGAAAGGATTGAGAGATGAACAGACCATTTAAATTCAGATCTTGGATTCCGGAATGTGAAACTATGCTGTATGATGTTACAGTAAGTTCAGATGGAACTATCGGGATAAGCTATGAGGATTTAGAGAAACAGTTGAATCCGAAATATGTATTAATACTTGATGAATTTAATGCAGGGATATATCTTAAATCTGCATGGGAAAAATATAACAAATGTGAGATGGAAGATGATGATGAACTTGAATTAGTAAAAGAAGTTTTAGATTGTGATAATGAATGGTTAAACATTGAAGACTGCATAATCATGCAGTTCACAGGACTGATAGACAAAGACGGAACAGAGATTTATGAGGGGGATATAGTTGGGGAAACTGAAAGTGAGAAATATAAAAGGGTTGTAACTTGGGATAGTGAGGAAGCACTTTTTATTATTTGCACTTTGGAAGGCAGTAAGCCATTAACTGATTATGCTTTTTATAAATTCAATGAAATTACTTTCCATCAAATCACCGGAAACATTTTTCAAAATAAAACTTAATCAAAATGGAAAACTACGAAAACAAAATAATGGAACTTTTACCGGGCGAAACTCCGAAGGAAAAGTTTGAGAAAGTTCAATCTTTACTTAGAAGGGAAGTGCGGGGCAAAAATTTAACTTTGCTTTATACTACTCGGCTCGAAACGGCTAAAATAATCACTTGCGATATTAACAGGGCGGAGGCAATAGGAATATTATTTGACGCTATGATAACTGTAAGGAATCGTAAAGATGAAGAATTTAAAAACGAAAGTGAATCAGCAGAAATCTTAACTCAATCAAAATGAAAAAATCCTACAAGCCAATTTCAAAAGATTACCTTGATTATGCGGAAAGATTAGTCAAGCGGAAAGGCAAGAAAAGAACCTATTTTCAAACCGGGAAAACAAAAGGGAAAATGTATTTAGTCGCTAAAACAATTTTAAAAACTTGTCAATGAAAAACGAAACAGCTGAATACAGATTGACATTAGAAAACGGCAAGCAGGTAATGTTTGAATCCGATCTTCCGGCTGAGTACATGGTGAAGTTTCTCAGAGATAACCACAATGCCTGGAGCGAACAGAGATTCATTGAATTTGTGAAATCATTTTCAAAAACTATTTATAAATATTCATTAACTATATTTTAAAACCATGGACGAAAACAGTTTACAAAAACAAATGAGTGATACTCTCTGGAATCTTCAGGATCAGATTCAGGAACTCACTCAGAAAAAAGAAAAGTTAGAGGCAGCTTATAACGCTCTCTTCCCGGGAAACATCATTAATCCTATTCAGGAAAAGGTTGCAGTTGTTACACCGGAGAAAAAACCGGAGAAGAAAAAAGCAAAGCACAAAACAGGTGAGAAGAAAATGAAATATTCTCAGCTGGTATTTTCCGCAATGAAACCCGGAGTGAGATACCATTCGGAAGATTTTGTTGAGAAGGTGGAAAACGCATTAAAGACCGGGCTCATTGATAAGCCGAAAAACTCTAAGCCACTGAAAGAGCAAATAGGATGTTATCTATATTCATTCACTCTTAACGGAAGAGTG
>CAZLOL010000148.1:0-9171 GCA_964561045.1 uncultured Ignavibacteriaceae bacterium
GGAGAATATAAATTTTGTAATGCAGCAGTTCCGATAGTCATAATCTTGCCCGGATCACAGATTACCTTATTGACAGGTTTTCTCAGAATATAGCATTTCTCAGGAAATGCCTACAGACTTATTGCTCAGATACTTAAGAACCCATAGATTGAATTCATCATTTTTCTTAGTGATCTTAAGAAAATCATCTTTGCAGATTGCAAGGACATTTGAGTTTTTTGAAACGTAGGCTGAATTAGTATAATATTTTCCGAGAAGTGCATCTTCAAGACCTATAATATCTCCCGTTCCTGATTTATTAACTATTCCGTTGCACTTGTCATTCCCCTTTTTTATAAGAAATACCCCGCCCGACAGAATAAAATAGACATTGGTAACATTGCTATTTTCATAATATATAAACTCACCCCGCAAAAAATTCATGAAGGCTTTCTTTTCAAACTTCTCAAGGAGATAATCAAAATTAAAATCTTTCAGAAAAGAATTTGAATATTTCTCAAACATAATAATTAATATTTAATCATAAAGATTTGCAAGTTTAAGCAAAGCATCGCTTTTTACAATTTTAATTTTTTTTCCGTCCAGCTTTATCATACCTTCTTTTCTCAGATCAGACATAAGCCGGATAACAGTTTCAGTGGCAGTGCCGACTATATTTGCAATTTCTTCTCTTGTAATTGTAATATTAAGTGAATTATCATTGTCTTCAATACCGTAATATTCCTTAAGCATCAGAAGGGTTTCAGCTAATCTTTCAAGAACCGGCTTCTGAGCTATGTTAGTTATTTTATCCTCTGCATCTTTAAGTTCATCTGCGAGTAATTTCATAATACCTGAAGTCAGCTTTGAATTATGCTGAACCAGTTCATAAAAAACATCTTTCGGAATAAGGCAAATTTTTGAGTCTTCTATGACAGTTGCTGTAGCAGAATAAGCTTCCCCGCTGATCAAAGCTCTGTAGCCAAGTATATCACTGTCTTTTGCAAGCCGTATAATCTGTTCCTTGCCTTCAAAACCTGCCTGGGATAGTTTGACTTTTCCGGTATTGATACAGAATAATCCCATAGGCTGATTTCCTTCATTGAAAATTGTCTGTCCCCTCAGATAAAAATTACAGTGCTTTGAATTGGAAAGAGTGCCTAATTCTTCCTCATCAAGCATACAAAACACAGAATCAAATCTTGATTTACATGTTTCACAAGAGGGTGGTTGAAATTTTTTTATCATTGTGATCCTGCTGAATATTTATTTTATACAAAATTAATTCAATAATTCAGCAATAACAATTCAACTGATTAGCACAAACCCTTTCAAATATAAGTACAGTTATTTACGGGATCATTAACAATTTTAAAAAAAATTACATTTTATTTTGACAACAAGTTATATTACAAAGAACAATATTAATGCAAATGAAAAGCTGTTTTGTTTAATCCGGAAATTTAAGAATGAACAAATTTTAGAATATTAAAATTTGAAGAAGGTAACTTACAATTACTGGCATATTAATTCTTCAGTCCCTGTCTTCTGGTTTTTAATTGCAGGACTTAAATACGGTATGCCGAGATTTAATCCTCTTACAATGAACATAAATGCCAGTAAAACAGCAAGCACAAGATTGAGTTTTGTGATCCTGCTTCGGATACCGGAGTTAACATAATTTCCGAAAAGCGAGACTGACAGCATTACGGGAACTGTACCTATACCGAACAGCATCATATAAACAGAACCCTGCAAAACATCACCTGTCACCATTGCGCCACTGAGAGCAATATATACAAAACCGCATGGCAGAAATCCATTCATTATTCCGAACAAAAGAAATACAGGCTTGCTTTTCTTTTTGAATAATTTACTGAATTGATTTTTATAAGCTGAAATGATCTTATTAAAATAAGCATTTTTCAAAACGGAATTTCTTCCGGTTACTGTCAGGATCACTGACATCAGGATCAGAATTCCGACTGCAATTGTAAGTCCCTGTTGCATTCCAAACAGGTTAATCCTGCTCCCGAGAAATCCGAATAGCAAGCCAAGAAAAGAATATGAAATAATCCTTCCGGAATTATAAAGCAGTCTTCCTTTGATAAAAGCCCATTTAGACAAAGACTCTGCAGGAATGGACAAAGCGATCGGACCGCACATCGCTATACAGTGAAAACTTCCGAGTAATCCCAGTATGAATCCGCTTAATAATTCCATCAGTTTATAAAAATGCTTTTTTCAACAAAGAATTTACTGCTGCTGTCTTTCAGAGACATTTTAACTTTCCATAATCCTTTATCCAGATTTGAAGCAGTCAGAGTCTGCATTCCGTTTTCATCAGGACTGAAATCGATTTTAAAATCCTTAGCGGCATTTGATGTTCTGTAAAAATGCATCTCCCCTTTCAGACCTTTTACGCCCGCCGAATTTATAATTATTAAATTGTCTGAATATGTCAGGCTTATGCTTTTTTCGATCTCCCTGGAGTTCTTCAGCAGATCGATCTGATCCTGATATTTTATTTCCTGTTCATAGTAATTCTCACTGACAAGATCTGTTGATTTTGAAATTGAAATAGCCACCATTGTAATTATTCCGGCAGCAAAGATAGCGAAAGACAATATTATTTTAATTCCCCAGCTTATTTTCATATTTCTTAAATTTAATTTTGCGGACCTAAAAAAGTAGTATTTATAGTTTCAATAAGTTTATCACCTGAATATACATTAACTTTCATAGGTGTATTTAAAAGTTTAATTTTTTCTTTAGGCAGAATGATCAGAAACTTGCTTTCATAAATTTCCAGAGGTTTAAGTTTTAATTCATTGCCTATAAGTTTAATTTCTCCGTTGGCATCATCGAGTCTTATTTCCAGCGGCATTTCTTCAAAGGTTTTGTTTGAGATCTTTAAGTTATACATATTGCTGACTTTGTTATCCGGCTGATTCTGATAAAGCATTCCCGGTGTCCTGAGAACATTTATATCAACATTACTCCTGTTTGCAAAAAGAAAAGTGATAGTTGAAAGAAGAACCAGCAGTACTATTGTATATCCTATTACCCTGGGAGTAAATATGAATTTAGTTTTATTCTTAATTCCCTCCATCGAAGCAAATCTTATCAGTCCTCTCGGACGGTTTACAGAGTCCATTATTGAATCGCAGGCATCAATGCAAGCAGTACAGTTGACGCATTCGAGCTGTGTCCCGTTCCGTATATCAATTCCCGTAGGGCAAACATACACACATTTATTACAGTCTATACAGTCACCGAGTTTTTTTTCTTCTTTGTCATTTACTTTGCCTCTAGGCTCACCCCGGACAAAATCATAAGCTATGACAATTGAATTCTTATCCAGGAGAACACTCTGCAGTCTTCCGTATGGACAGACAAGAATACATGCCTGTTCCCTGAACCATGCAAATATAAAATAAAAAATCGCAGTGAATACAATTATGGAAATAAATCCGCTTACGTGCTGAGAAACAGGATCAGTTACAATTTTCCACAGCTGATCTATTCCGATTATATAAGCAAGAAAAGTATTGGCTATTAAGAAAGAAATTAAAAAAAATATTATATACTTTGTTACTTTCTTAAAAATCTTTTCGGTATTCCAGTGTGAACTGTTCAATGCCATTTGCTTTGTATAATCTCCTTCAATGAAGTACTCGATCTTCCTGAATACCATTTCCAGAAATATCGTCTGGGGGCAGATCCATCCGCAGAAGATCCTGCCGTATACTGCAGTCACAAGAAATAAGCTGACAAACAAGGCTATCATTACAAGTCCGAACAAATAAAAATCCTGAGGTGAAAAGTCGAGCCCGAAAAGTATGAATTTTCTTTCTATTATATTAAAGAGCATGAACGGATGACCGTTTAATTTTAATAGCGGCATTCCGAATAATACTGCCAGCAGAAAAATGCTTACAATGGTTCTGGCATTATAGAATCTACCTTTCGGTTTCTTTGGATACACCCATTTGCGTCCGCCTTCTTTATTTACAATTGATATTGTATCTCTGTATGATTCATTCGTTACTTTATCCTGCATAAAATTATTTTTTCACTTTCAAAGAATCCTGGTTATTACTGACTTTACTAACAGTATCTTTTTTAGTTGAATCTGACGATGTTTTTAAAGAATCTGAACCGGCTTTTAATGAGTCACCGGTCTCCTTATATATATTTCCTTCGGGAGCTTTTGCTCCGGGAGGATTTGTACCCTGAAGTGATATCACATAGCTTGCAACCTGCTGCATAAGTTTTGGATTCATCTGATTCATCCATGTGATCATACCTTTTGCCGGTACTCCGTACTTAATCACAGTAAAAACATTTTTTATTCCGCCTCCGTGTATCCAGTATTCATCTGTCAGGTTCGGACCTATTATCCCCTGACCTCCTTCACCATGACAGGTTACACAATTAGTTGTAAACAGCTGTTTACCGTTTTTAATGGATTCATTGTCTGTGAGCAGCACAACTGTATTTTCATTGATATAAGCTCCGGTTCTGATAAGCTCTTCACGCTGCATATTTGCTAAATTTATTTCTTCCTGATATTCCTGGAATGGCAGCTTACCTGTTCCGAATACGTGAAAATTAAGGAAATAAATTACAGCTATTACAACTGTCCCGTAAAAAAGTATATTGAACCAGGGCGGTACATTATTGTCAAGCTCTTCAATTCCGTCATAATCACCTTCCAGTACAAGCGACCTCTCTTTATCCATAGGCTGCAAACCTGACAACTTGCCTGTTAAAATCTGAATTGCTGTTGGCTTTTGCTCTAAAGCAGAATCCGATTCAGCACCTTCTTTTTCCGGTGATCTCATTAAAGGAATAAATATGGCATTCAGAAGAATGAACATTATCAGGAACAGTATCTTCATATAAAGATCCATATCCATTTCACCGGCAGGCGGTGCAGCTGTCTGCGCATAACTGTTATTAATTAAAACCAAATATAAAGAAAAAATTGAAAGGCTTTTTACAATTAATTTCATATTTTTATTTTGTTATATAAAATGTGATTAAATTTTTTTTTCATCATCCAGAGGAAGCATTTCCATTTCCTTTAGATATTTTTTATCTGCTTTTAAAGACCAGGCAGATACGACTATAAAGAAGATTAAAAAAACTATCAGTGAGAACACCGGATAGATCTCGACCCCGTCTATTAACTCAAAATAATGCTGAAACATATTTTTATATATATTTTAAAATTAGATTCAAAAATTTATTTAACTATTTAACACCTATATTATCAACTTTTATATCCGTACCTAACCTCTGCAGATAAGATATCAGGGCAATGATCTCTTTGTTGTTATTAACCCTGATATCATTTTTAGCAAGATCCTTTGAAATTTCATCAGCCTGTTTTAATAATTCATCATTGGAGATCTTTTCATATCCTTCAGGATAAGGGACTCCCAGTTTTCTCATAACATTTATCTTTCCTTCTGTCGTTGAGATATCAAGATCCTGTGTAATCAGCCAGTCATACGCCGGCATAATTGAACCCGGTGAAATGTTCCGCGGGTTTTCCATGTGATAAAAATGCCAGAGGTTGGGATACTTTTTCCCTTCCCTCTGCAGATCAGGCCCGGTTCTCTTAGACCCCCAAAGGAACGGGTGGTCATAAACGAATTCACCAGCTTTTGAATACTCGCCGTATCTCTCTGTTTCGGAGCGGAACGGACGGATCATCTGCGAGTGACAGTTGTTGCATCCTTCACGGATATAAATATCCCTGCCCTGAAGTTCCAGCGGAGTATAAGGTTTCACACTTGAAATAGTCGGTATATTTGATTTAATCAATAGAGTAGGAATGATCTCAACAGCTCCACCTATAATCACAAGTACAGCTGCTATTAAAGCAAACTGTCCTGGTCTTGATTCGATCAGACGGTGCTTTGTTTTGATCTTTTCGGGACTGTTCAAAATCATAGGCGGCGCTTCTGCTTCTTCATTTTCAACAAGCTTGCCCTGCTTCGCGGTTTTGTAAAGATTATAGGTCATTACAATTACTCCGATAAAATAAAGCACTCCGCCAAATGCGCGGATCATATACAATGGAATTATCTTAATGACTGTTTCAAGAAAATTAGGATACTGTAAAAGACCTTCAGGAGTAAACTGTTTCCACATTAAAGACTGAGTAATACCTGCCCAGTACATTGACGCAGCATAAAAAACTATTCCCAGCGTTCCAATCCAGAAATGGAAATTCGCCAACTTGTTCGAATACAGATCTGTTTTATAAAGTCTTGGTATCAGCCAGTACAGTATTCCGAATGTAAGAAATCCGTTCCAGCCAAGAGCGCCGACATGAACGTGAGCAACGATCCAGTCGGTAAAGTGCGCTATGGCATTTACATTCTTAAGTGAAAGCATAGGTCCTTCGAATGTTGCCATACCATAAGCTGTAACTGCAACTACCATGAATTTCAGCACAGGCATTTCCCTTACTTTATCCCAGGCGCCCCGCAATGTCAGTAATCCGTTTATCATACCTCCCCACGAAGGAGCGATCAGCATGATAGAGAATACTGTTCCGAGAGACTGCGCCCAGTCTGGTAAAGATGTGTATAACAAATGATGCGGACCAGCCCAGATATAAATAAATATCAAAGACCAGAAATGGATAATCGACAACCTGTAAGAATATATCGGACGGTTAGCAGCTTTAGGCAGAAAGTAATACATCAATCCCAGGAATGGAGTCGTCAGAAAAAATGCCACTGCATTATGTCCATACCACCATTGAACCAGCGCATCCTGAACTCCCGCATACACAGGGTAACTTTTAAAAAGATTCACAGGAATTTCAATTGAGTTTACAATATGAAGTACTGCAACAGTTATTACGGTTGCAATATAAAACCATATTGCAACATACATGTGCTTTTCCCGGCGCTTAACTATTGTTCCGAACATATTGATAGCGAATATGACCCATACTAAAGCGATCAGTATATCAATCGGCCACTCGAGTTCTGCATATTCCTTGCTTGTAGTAATACCCAGCGGAAGTGTGACTGCAGCAAGAAGTATGATGGTCTGCCATCCCCAGAAATGCAGCTTACTCAGTGTATCACTGAACATTCTTGCCTTGCATAATCTCTGAAGCGAATAATAGATACCCATAAATATTGCGTTGCCGACAAAAGCAAATATCACTGCATTTGTATGAAGAGGTCTTATTCTTCCGAATGTAGTGTATTGATTGGAAAGGTTCATGACGGGAGCGAACAGCTGTGAAGCGACAATAAGTCCGACCAGCATCCCGACTATTCCCCATACCACCGTAGCAACTGCAAAATTCCGGACGATCTTATTATCGTAACTGAATTTTTCCAATTCCATTCTTTTTTAATTCTCCTTAATTGATTAGTTTAATTTCTTTTAAAATCTTTTTTATTCTTTCAAATGCTATTGTAATATCATTGTCAAGACCAACTGAAAATCTGACCAGACCTTCACTCAGACCCATTTTTTTCTGTTCCTCTTCAGGAATTTCCGAAGAAGTACTGTGACCGGGTGAGCTGAACAGTGTCTTAAAATATCCAAGACTTACAGCAAGATAGCCAACTTTCTCCTCCTGCATTCTGGTCATAAGATATGAGGCATTCTCATAATTATGCACATCCAGAGCCATCATCCCGCCGTATCCAAATCCTTCATTCATAATTGAATTGATCAGATCATAATCTTTATTTGATTTTAATCCCGGATAAAATACTTTTAATCCGAGCTTTTCAAATTCGGATGCCAGGAACAATGCATTCTCTCCGTGTTTCTTCATTCTGATATGAAGGCTGTGCAGATTTTTTAATATGCTTGCAGCCCTGTAACTGTCGAGAACCGGACCTAACAACATAGTTGCCCCGGTGTTTATATCCGTAAGAGTACAAATGAAATCATGTGTTGAGCAAATGCATCCTGCAACGCAGTCGCTGGTTCCGTTTATGAACTTTGTCAGGCTGTGAATTACAATATCTGCCCCGAGTCTTTTAGGCGAGATAATCATCGGACTGAAAGTATTGTCTATAATAAGTTTAAGATTATTCTTTTTTGTAATCTCGCTTAAGCCCGGAATATCGGTTACTTCAAGCAAAGGATTCGAGATCGATTCTCCGTAAATTATTTTTGTTTTATCAGTAATTAATTCTTCCACCTTCTTAAGATTTTTCAGATCAACAAACTTAACTTTTATTCCGAGCTTCGGAAGAAAATTTTTAAAGAGAGCATAAGTGCCTCCGTATATAGTTCTGCCTGAAACGATCTCATCTCCTGTCGAACAAATATCAAGTACTGTAGAACTTATTGCTCCCATTCCTGAAGACGTTACCTGAGACGATTCAGTATCTTCCAGCCGGGCAAGTGCATTTGACAGGAATTTGTTAATGGGATTCCAGTGCCGCGAATACAGGAAACATCCTTCGATCTCATGATCAAAAAGATCTTCCATTTTTTTCGGATTCATAAAAGTGAAAGTTGATGAATCCGTAATAGAAGGATTTACATCTCCGAATTCACCGAAAACCAGATAGTCATGTATGCTTGTGCTTGGGTCGAATTTCATAAAAATATAATTTAAACATCGCTTTTTAAAATAATTCAATTACTTAATTTTTAATCAAAACCTTCTTATAGTCACAGATCTTTTTTATAATCATCATCAAATAACATCCTTACGGAAGGTGTATATTTATCTTCATACTGTCCGTTTTTAACTGACCATATAAAGCCGAATAAAAATATTAGCGCAACAAACAGGCTTACTCCGATCAATAATATTATTACACTCATAACAATTTTCTCCTTTTTGCAAAATAGTTTGTCGCACCTGTCACGAACAGAATTATTGAAATTGAATTGAACGGCATGAGTATAGCTGCAATAAGCGGCGAGAAAGTTCCCTGTGCCGCAAGATACAGCCCGACCGCATTATATAAAAATGCCACTGCAAAACTGGCTTTTATAATTTTCATGGTTGTCTTTGAAAATTTCAGGAATTCGGCGATCTTGGAAAATTCCGCTGCATCGATGATCGCATCGCTTGCCGGTGAAAAATTAATAATGTTTTCAGATACGGAAATTCCCGCATCGCTTTGCTTAAGTGCACCTGCATCATTCAGACCGTCGCCTATCATTAATACTTTATATCCTTCA
>CAZLOL010000149.1:0-4723 GCA_964561045.1 uncultured Ignavibacteriaceae bacterium
AGTGTAGGAATTAGGAATTAAGATAAAGTGTATTTTGGATTATTGCCGATCATTTTTTTATAAGAATTTGTTTATGGATAATATATGGATAAGTAATGGATATTCAAATAATGATTTAATATATTTGAATGTATAAAAAATGAATAAAAAATGAACAGATATATAAATAAACTAAACTTTGACTTTAAAACAAACCAACAGATATTAAAATCAATTAGTCTAATTGATTCATTCAAGAGTAAGTGGAATGTTCTCGAAAACCGGGAAAACAATTTTTTAAAGGATTTAAGAAAAATTGCAACAATTGAAAGCATTGGTTCTTCGACGAGAATCGAAGGAGCACAAATCACAAATGAGGAAATCAAAAATCTTTTGTATAATATAAAAGTGAACGAATTGAAAACGAGGGATCAGCAGGAAGTAATTGGCTATTATGAAGTACTTGAAATCATTTATTAAAACTATAAGCAAATCAATATAACTAATAATTACATACTGCAACTTCATCAGAATTTACTTAAATACAGTGACAAAGATGAAAGACACAGAGGAGCTTATAAGAATTTATCAAATAAAGTTGTAGCAAATTATCCTGATGGCAATCAAAGAATAATATTTGAAACGACAGAGCCTCATCTGGTAGAAAAAGAGATGAATGAACTAATTGACTGGACAAATAATAATTTAACAACAAATTCTCTTCATCCATTGATAGTCACGGGTTTTTTCATTTATGAATTTCTGTTCATTCATCCGTTTCAGGATGGAAATGGCCGATTGTCAAGGTTATTAACGAATTTATTGTTATTAAAAAACGATTATTTGTTTATATTGTATGTCTCTTTTGAGAAGCTGATTGAACAAAAGAAAAAAATATATTATCAAGTCCTGATGGATGGGCAAAAAGACAGAAATTCTCCAAATGAAAACATAAACAAATGGATGTTATTTTTTTTGCAATCACTGGAAAAACTTATTCAGACACTTGAACAAAAATATGATGTGTTTAAATCAAAAGGCGGATATTTAAACGACAGGCAAAAATCTATAAAAGAGCTAATTGAAAAGACTCAACCTGTTAAGCTTGCAGATTTGTCAAAAGCAATGCCTGAAATTTCAATAAATACATTAAAAAAGGATTTACAATATATGAAAACAGAACAAATACCGGAGTCCATAGGGAAAAACAAAGGAACTGTATATTTACTGAAAAAAAATTAAAAATATTATCCTCATTTTTAAAAAAAATATAAATTGAATCAATATGTGCAGATGGCTTGCTTATACAGGCGGTTCGATACTGATGAGTGAATTGCTCATAAAACCAAAAGACAATCTCATACATCAGAGCTTACATGCAAAAGCAATGCGCACTCCTACCAACGGCGATGGTTACGGACTTGGCTGGTATGACAAGCAGCCTTATCCGGGTTTATTCCGAAGCATTCGCCCTGCCTGGAACGACACTAACCTTCACGACCTGGTAACTCATATCGAATCACCATTATTCATGTCGCATGTTCGCGCATCATCACTTGCTCCTATACAGGAAACCAATTGTCATCCTTTCAGATACAATAAATGGCTCTTCATGCACAACGGACAGATCACTCAGTTTGAGTTTCTCCGGCAGGGACTGCTTGCAAAGATCTCGCCTGAATATTTCAATGATATTATGGGTTCGACAGATTCGGAAGTGATGTTTTATCTTGCTCTTACTTATGGACTTGAACAGGACGTTACATCCGGGATAGCTGAAATGGTGAGGGTCGTAAAAGCTGCGGGTAAGAAAGCCGGTGTCTCTGGAGATCTTTGGATGACTCTTGCAATCTCAGACGGTAATAGTCTCTGGTGTTACAGATACGGAAGTGACGGAAAAGGTCCAACACTTTTTATAAGTCCAAGCATTGAAGAGCTGACACGCCTTAATCCGCATGTTGAGGATAAGTTCGGTGACTTTGCAGCATGCATAGTTTCTGAACCGATAGGTAATTATCAGGAAACCTGGCGTATTGTTCCCGAGAATTCAGTAGTTGAAGTAAGCAATGAGAATATTGAGATTAAAGAATTCAAATTAAAATAGGAATTATCCGATGTTAAGTTATTTTTTTTATTTTATAAATTTTAATCGCTAAAATTTTTAAGTTTCAGTTTCAATATTAAATGCGCTCAGTTTGAGTAATTAATTTTGTTTCTTTTTTATTTTAAAGATTTATTATGCAGGAAACCAATACGACAATTCTGATACCCGATATCAGCGGGTTTACTGAGTTTATGACAAGCACTGAACTCAGCCATGGTTCACATGTGATCAATTTGCTTATTCAGGCTATGTTAAAGGCGGTTGATGATGAATATGAAATATCAGAGATCGAGGGTGATGCCATTTTACTTATAAAAAAAGGTCCGGCGCCTGCACTAAAAGAAATACAGGACAGCTGTCTCAGGATCTTCAGTGCTTTTCATTATCAGCGCAAATGGATGCAGATGCATGCAATTTGTCCCTGTGCAGCATGCCTTTGTGCAGATAAGCTTACACTGAAATTTATTGTTCATCACGGTCCGTTGACAGAGATAAAAGTTGGACGATTTGTGAAACAATCAGGCACTGAAATGATTGTTGCTCACAGACTGCTTAAAAACAGCATTGGCAAAAATGAATATCTTCTTGTCACTGATAAACTTTTACAGCAGGCACATGATTCACAAGAGAAGTTTGAAATGGAATGGAACAGTTTGTCAGATGAATATCCTTCAATAGGAAAAATTGATTACCGCTATGCATTGCTCAATGAAGCAAGAAATAAAGTTCAGGGACCACCCGAACCTGAAAGCTATTACCGCACGGATGATACGCCTTATATGGAAATACCCATAGCAGCCAATTTCAGGGATGTGTATATGGTGCTGATGAACATACCTTCCAGAGCACAATGGACACCGGGTCTGAAGGAAGTGGAACAGTCAATTCCTGATGTTTTCGTTGGAAGCATTCATCACTGCACGTTCGATGACTTAAAAACCATCATATCGCCTTTGCGGATGAACTTAACTGACGAAGGAATCATTTATGCTGAAAGCTGCCGAATCGATGAGTTAGATCTTTCAATGGTTCACGAATACATTTTCAAAAAGAAAAGCGATACAGAAAGTATCTTTGCCTGCCGCTCTCTGAACGTGAATGATACACCTGTACCGGAAGAAATTCAGGCTTCCATTTCAAATAAAATTAAGAACATGTCTGAAAGTCTCAAGGTTTATTGTGAAAAGATGGAAAAATCTTTTTTTGAACCGTCTTTTCAAAATACTGCGATGAATTAATTCAAGGAATTGAATATCAAGAAAAGTAAGTCAGCTTGTGACGGAACTTTTCCCGTTATCTCTGAATAATTTAATTCTCTGCTGACAATTGTAAATTTTAAAATAGGGGAAATAAAATCGACGCATTGAAAGAAAGCAATGTGATCATTGCAGGCGAAAAAGCTGAAACGGCATCAATAAAAATAATTTCAAAAAAATTCTTCGGAGAACTGCCACAGGATGGGAATATTTATTATTATGAAATCTCTGAGAACTGTCTGGCGCTTATATCTTCTGTAGATGTGTTTATAGGCAACAGAGTTATTGGTATCGGTCTTGACGAAAAAGTAACAGTTAATTTAATTAAAGAAATAAAAAGTTTTTATAAAAAAAACCATAAAAATAAATTCTTCATACAGACACCTCCTGTGGAAAACAATACGAATATAAGAGATCTAATTTTACAAAACGGAGGTGAGCACCGGAGCAACTGGGCAAAGCTTGCAAAGATTCCGGAAGCAAAGAAAATTAATAACAATGACATATCAATAAGAGAATTACAAGAACAGGATCATGAATACGTTGCTTCTCTATTGTTAAGATCATTTTCATTTCCGGAAGAATTAAGACCATTCTGTATTTATGCATTTGGAAAGCCCGGATGGACAAATTACGTTGCGATGCTTAATGATAAAATTGCGGGTACGGGCTCTCTTTATATCAGAGACGGAATTGATGAAATAGGCATCGCTGCTACGGTTGAAGATGCAAGAGGCAAAGGAGTACAGTCAGCTCTGATACATTACAGGGAGAACATTGCATTTGAGAAAGGAAGCAGATATTTGTTTGTAGAAACTGCTGAACCTACTGATACATATCCGGCACCATCTTACAGGAACATGATCCGCCTCGGATTTACGGAGCTTTACAAGAGACCGAATTATATTTTTACTCTTTAGAAATTTTTCTTTAATAAGGATAAAGATTCGGTCTATTTATTTTTTCTTAAATCAGAGAATTAAGATTATTCAACGTATTGAAATTATTTTTTTCATATTGTTTATGTGTTTAATCGAATCATTAAATAAAATTTTTTATAAGTGAATTAAAATTAATTTTATCAAAGTAATTTGCAATGGATTTATTTATAAGAATTAGGAGCTATCATCCAACGCATTCATTTAGCTAGGATCCAATCATTCGGGCGACCCCGAAGGGGTCGTATGTTTATAGCAGGATGTTTGCAATGACGCGCGACCCCGAAGGGGTCGTATGTTCATAGAAGAATGTTTACAATTACGCACGACCCCGAAGGGGTCGTATGTTTATAGAAGAATGTTTACAATTTCGCACGCCCCCGAAGGGGTCGTATGTTTATAGAAGAATGTTTACAATTTCGCACGCCCCCGAAGGGGTCGTATGT
>CAZLOL010000149.1:4823-9116 GCA_964561045.1 uncultured Ignavibacteriaceae bacterium
CCCCGAAGGGGTCGTATGTTCATAGAAGAATGTTTACAATTTCGCACGACCCCGAAGGGGTCGTATGTTTATAGCAGGATGTTTGCAATGACGCGCGACCCCGAAAGGGTCGTATGTTTATAAGAATAATTGTACTGACTCTCAAAATGGCAATGTCTAATTTAGTATAGATTTCAAAGGAAATCCAACAGGAGAAAATAATTTCAATTAGCTTCACTGTATAAAGGTTGTCAAGCATTTTGCTTACGGCTATATAGAAGATTATTGTTATCAAAAAATAATTTCCATAAAATTGAAGGAGTAAAATGAAAAAATATTACAGGTCAACACTGCTTTTTCTCGTGTTCTGTTTTTTATTTTTTAGCTCCAGATCATTTTCGCAATTAAACGGAACATATACTATTGGTTCGGGCGGAGATTATTCTACCATCACTTCATCAATAATTGATCTCGTAACTTCAGGTGTTTCTGGACCGGTGACTTTTAATATCCTGCCTGGTATATACACTGATCTTGTCACCATTGATTCGATACCAGGTTCAAGTCCTGTAAACAGAATTATTTTTCAGTCTCAAACCGGAAACAGGGATGATGTTCTTTGGAAAGACTCCCTGAATTTTTCTGCAGCTTTGATAGAATTAAACAAAGCTGATTACATAACTTTCAGAAACATTTCATTTCTAAATGATGTATCCCTCTTTATTCAATATGTATTCTATTTAAGTCTGAACTGTGACGGCATAATCATTAGCAACAATAATATATCTTCTCTTGCCACTTTTGAAAGTTATGGCATTTACAGCAGTAATGCTTCCACAAAAAATTTATTTATAAGTGAAAATTATTTTGATGCTGTAATAGCAATAAATTTATCCGGTATTCAATTATCAACAGGGACCCGTATTTTGAAGAATAGGATAAGCCGCTATGGCGGGGTTTTATTATCAAATCATGATTCAGTATCAATTGAAGAGAATGAAATTATTCTTGATTTCAGGCTCGGATTCATTTCATCGGGACCGCCAATATTACTCAATAACTGTAATAATTATTTTAAGATTATAAAGAATAAAATTGTAACAAACGGTAATGGACTCTTCTACCCCAGCAGCGGAATTATTATTCAGAACTGTATATGCCTGAATTCTTTGATTGCTAATAATTTTGTGTATTATACAGGCGGTACCGGAATATCGGTTTCAAATTCAAACAATATTAATATTTATTTCAATACTATACACTCGTTATACAATTACTACTCTGCAAGAGCGCCAAATCTGGTCTTAGACAATTGCGCAAACTGCAATATAAAAAACAATATTTTCGGCGGAAGAAATACCGTTTTCGTAAACAATTTCAATACCTCACTTGCTTCTGATTTCAATTCTTTTTATCCGAAAAATGAGGAAGTGCTGCCCGATATGTTTTATTTTAACGGAACCGGATATGATAGTCTGGATCAGTTCAGAACAGCGTCGAATAATGACTTCCATTCTTTAGTGAATATTGTATTTTTTACTTCTGATACTGATCTTCATTTACACGGTACATCAATTGGAGATACAAATCTGATCGGAACCCCGGTTCCGGGGATCACCGATGATATTGACGGAGATCCGCGTAACCCCTTATATCCTTATATGGGAGCCGATGAAGCGGATACCCCGCTGCCGGTTGATCTGATCTCATTTAATTTTGTTCTGAATATATCTGATGTAATTCTTTACTGGACTACCTCTTCAGAAATAAATAATTCGGGATTTAATATAGAAAGATCAGTATATACACCGGAGAGTTTAAATGACTGGAATAACATTGGTTTTATAAAAGGAAATGGAACAGTAACTTCACCTTCAGAATATTCTTATAAGGATAACAACTTAAGTTCCGGTAAATATAAATACCGTATAAAGCAAATTGATTTTAATGGCAACTATGATTACTTCTATTTAAAAGGAGATGTCGTGATAAGTATTCCCGAAAAATATTGTCTGTATCAGAACTTTCCAAATCCGTTTAACCCAAACACTGTTATTAGATACCATTTACCTGTCAGCAGTATTGTAATATTGAAAGTTTATGATATTAATGGAAAGGAAATGACAACACTTGTTAATGAAAAACAAGATGCAGGTTATTATTCAACCGTTTTCGACGGTGCAGCTTTTTCCAGCGGGGTGTACTTTTATAGATTGAAGACGGAAAGATTTTCTGAAACTTTGAAAATGAGCCTTATCAAATAACAATTTGAAATTTGAAATTTAAAATTATCTGTTTAACAAAATCTCATACAAAACCTCGCCCGAAGATGTAGTATACACAGTCCTGAAATCCAGAACTTCGGCTGAATAACTTTCTTTTAAATCATTTTTAAAATCCTCATTGGTCAGCGGGAATGCATTCAAAAAGAGAATGGTCTTATTGGATTTAAATACTTCGGGATCATATTCGGGTTGCAAAGAGAAGATGATCTTATTAAAGTAATCAAAGTAAAGCATATCAGGATACAGTTCAAGAATAATAGCTTTATATTTAGAATTCATTTCTCCGGAATAATACAAAGCGAAGACCAGCGCATAATCTTTTCTAGATATGCCGTATGAGGAGACAATTATTTTTCCCGAAGGATAATTTTCCATGATCTCATTTAAGTGATCAATTTGATCTCTGTACTCTGTGTATCGTAAGTATCTGTTAAAAAACTGAACAGATGTCATTGACAAAATAAGGATTATCAGAACCGCAGGGACATACTTTTCCCTTAGCGCATTTGCACACTGTAATTTAAAATTAAAAATTTCGAACAATAGATCAAAGCTCAGATAAATTGAAGGCAGGGATAACATCAGCGCAGGTATCATATAACGGGGCGAATAATGTTTCGCAACGATCAGCAACTGAAAAGAACCGGCAAGAAAAAAAGAAGCAAGAATTCTAAATTTATCCGAAAATATTTTCCCGTTTAGGTTTTGTCTGTAACGCACAACAATCAGAAGAACGACTGCTGCAGTCAGAATGAATGATACTGTAAAAATTATTTCCGATTGAAAGACAGATAAAAGATTTTCGAGAAATGTTGTAGGGTTTAAAATGTTTTTTTCACCGAAACCGTAAACACCTTCATGTGTAACCAAACCTTTTATCCATGCAGAAAAATAATCATAATTTGAAATTGCCGGTAAAATAGAGACAACGAAAACCAAAGCGGTAAAAAAAGAAAAAATTATTTTTCGGATCGCTCCTTTTATAAGCACAAAAGGAATGATCGCCATGGGAAAAAAACTAAGCTTAGTAGCCACGGCAATTCCGCAGATAACCGAAAATATAAATATGTATTTTGCCTTTGCATTATTTCCGGAACCTGCATATATAAAAGAAAAGGTGATCAGCAGCATAGTCAGCGGGATCAGAAATATTTCCGAAGTGACGGAAGTAAGTTCGAATGAGGTAGTAAAGGAACTGAATATTGAAAGCTGAATAAGAACAGCGGGCAATATCAAGCAGGAGTTTTTGTAAATAATCGTTCCGCAGAAAAACAATACGGATGCAGAAAAAATCAACAAGACAAGATATATAACTTTCAGATATTTTTCCGGATCTTCTATAACGTCTTTTGAAATGTCATCTGATTTTCCTGAAAAGAAATAGACCAGTTTCAGTATAACCGCGCCTGTAACCTGCAGAGTAGTTCCGGGATGATCCACATGCTGAGGACTTTTGAACTGCGCTATATTCAGAGAATTTATTAAATAAACATAAGAAGGATCATAGCCTATATTATAATAAAAAGGACCCAGAGAATTTCTGAATGCAAGAGAATAAATTAACATAAAAACCGGAACTATCAGAAACAATAAATATTTATTCTTCAACCGCAGTTAATTTTTATAAATTAAAATGTGACACAATTCCCGGGTATTGACTGTGAGGGTATATATTTTAAAATCTAAAAATGTGTTTAAAGAATCAATACTTATTGAAGCATATTCAATACAGCTTTTAGGAAACTGTTTCTTTGTAATAGATTTAATTGGGAATCGAAGCTGTTGCTGTTGGTGACCCAAAGTTAGAATTAAATATAATATTTCTTCAACTTTTGCCTGCAAACTTCTGGAACACATGCAGCTTTTGTCGCTGGTGACCAAAAATATGCTTTCGGTATTTAAAATCATTAAGTATTGAGATGCAAATTTTTGGAACACACAACGACGGCGGAAATATTGAGGTTAAAGATTTTAGCGTAAAATAGTTTTAATTTCCAATTCATAAACTGGCATAGCCAGAACCAAAAAA
>CAZLOL010000150.1:0-3382 GCA_964561045.1 uncultured Ignavibacteriaceae bacterium
AACCTATATTATCCCCCCTCAGAATCTAACTTGTGTTAATTCGTGACTACGGTATCCGTATTTCATCAAAAAAATGCTTTCCGGTAAGTAATAAAGTATGAGTTGTAAAAAAATATATTTTAAAATATCTTAAATCGAAAGGGAAATGGATTATGATCCTTTCCCTTTTGTTTTTTCTGAAAATAAAATTTATTAAACTAAATAAATGCTATATGAAAAAAATCATTCTGATTATTCTTGCAATTATGTTTGCAGGAAACGCATTTCCTCAATATCTGAAAGTTTCAGACCGGCTTCAGAAAAATCTGCAGTCGCTTAACCCGCTTGAATATACAAGAGTGCTGATAGTTCTCAAAGATCAGGTGGATATAGAAACTTTAGATAAAGAACTTTACAGGATAAATGCGACTCTGGAATACAGAGCGCAAACTGTGATAAATACACTGCAGCAGAAAGCCGCACAGACGCAGGGTCAGGTTCTTGAAATTCTCAGAAATGAAAAGGATAACGGAAAAGTCAAGGAATATTTAAATTTCTGGGTAGCAAATGTTATTTATGCCGAAGTAACTACTGAAGTTGTACATAAACTTTCCGGACTAAATGAGATCGGGTTAATAGATCTTGATGAAAAAATATTCTATGATAAGCCTTTGTATGATGAGTATCAGCCTGCGGGAAATTCCACCGAATCCGCTGAGACAGGTCTGAAAGTTATAAAAGCCGATATGCTCTGGAGGCTTGGAATTACAGGAGCCGGACGAACAGTGATGCATATTGATACAGGAGTTGACGGGCTTCATCCTGCTTTAGGACCGAGATGGTGGGGAAATAACGGAAGACCATGGTATCAGGCGTGGTATGATCCGGTATCACCTTTTACAACCACACCGACTGACTGCGGATCTCACGGAACTCATACGATGGGAATCATGTGCGGAAGAAATACCGCAAGCGGCGATACAGTCGGCGTAGCACCGGATGCATTCTGGATGTCTGCAGGAATTACTGATTGTCCGGGAGCTTCATATCCATCAATGAATATTGCCGCTTATCAGTGGGCTATGGATCCCGACACTAACTCTGCTACTATGGATATGCCTGATGCCATAAGCTGTTCATGGCAGGATCCGAATGTGCCGGGTGTCGGTCAGTGTACATCTATTTATGTATCAGTGCTTAATGCTGTTGAAGCGGCAGGTATAGCAGTGGTTTTTTCAGCCGGAAATTCCGGACCGGGAGCTTCCACGATCACTCCGCCGAAAAATATTAATACTGATTCAGTAAATGTATTCTGTGTAGGAAATGTAAATGGCAATTCACCTCCATATCCTATTTCGAGCAGTTCCAGCAGAGGTCCTTCGATCTGCGGTGGTTCAGGAACATTGAACATTAAACCCGAAGTATCTGCTCCGGGAACAAGCGTCCGCTCTACATTGCCGAATAATTCTTACGGCGCGAATACAGGCACTTCAATGGCTTCTCCTCATGTTGCGGGTTGCATTGCTTTATTAAAGCAGGCGGCTCCTTCACTTACTGGCAAACAGTTAAAGGCAATTTTATTCACAACATGTACGGACCTGGGAACTCCGGGTGAGGATAATGATTACGGAAAAGGTCTTATCAATGTATATGCAGCATATCAGCGTCTTGGATTGTTTCCTCTGAACGCATTCAATCTCCAGACACCTGCGGCGGGAACAAGATTAGTATCATTCCCGAATTCTAATATACCTGTTACAATCACATGGGATACTTCAGCTACCGGTGCGCAGTATAAATGGATATTTGGTAGTCCGACCACGTCTCCCAGAAAATTAACTATTCCTGCAGAAACTAATTCCATTACTCTTACGCTGGGTCAGCTTGATAATTTACTTGCGGGTATCGGAGTAGCTCAGGGTGACTCACTCGCCGGTCAATGGGATGTATGGGCTTTCAGGATTAATCCGGTTGATTCGATGAAAGCAGGAAACGGTCCAAGAGCACTTACATTAAAAAGGGGAATTCCATCTCTTAATGCTTTCAGTTTGAATTCACCTCCGAGCGGAACAACCATCCAGACAACTCCGACTGATCAGAATATTGTTAAGCCAAACTGGACAAGATCAGGTCAGGGTGTTAAATACAAATGGATGTTTGCTTCACCTACTTTTACTTTGGCAAATATTAAGGCAATATATGATGCAGATAATTCCGGATATGATACAACCGTCAGTATAAGAATCTCAAGACTTGATTCACTTGCTGCATCTCTTGGAATAGGTACGAATGATTCACTGTCAGGACAATGGAGAGTATATGCATACAGCGGATCAGATTCTCTTGCAGCTGCCGGAACTTACAATCTGAAAATCAGAAGACTGCCTATAACAACAATTACAATTGGCAGCGGTATTTCAGATGAATCATATCCTCTGAACAGATTTTATAATTACTTCAGATGGCAGGGTATTTATCTTGGTTCTGAAATTGGTACTAACGGTACAATAAGAAAAATAAAATTCTATCAGAATAATTCAGTTGGCGGAGTGACAAATGATAATATGAGAATATTTATGAATGTTGCACCAGATTCCCTGTTACCTACAGGCGCATGGGACTCTACGGGAATGACACTTGTTTATTCCGGAACAACAACCAGTCTTGCAGCTCCCGGATGGCAGGAGATTCAGCTGACTACGCCGATCTATCTGAACAGCTCGCAGAATCTGAAGGTTGCTATCTGCAGGGATTACCAGGCTTATGTTTCGACTTATCCAAGATATGCATATACTTCGACAACTCCGAATTACAGATCAAGAAGAGCACAAAGTGATACACAGTATCCGGCAAGTCTTACTCAAAGTTACAACAGACCTAATGTTCAGTTTGAGATCGGACTTACAACCGGAATTATAAATAATTCAGAGTCAATTCCGCAAACATTTTCCCTGATGCAGAATTATCCTAACCCGTTCAATCCTGTAACAAAAATTAATTTCTCGATTCCTGTACAGGGTTTTGTTACACTTAAGATATATGATGTACTGGGAAAAGAAGTTATGACATTAGTCAATGAGAATAAAGCCCGGGGAAATTATGAAGTGGAATTCAATGCAGGCAATCTTGCAAGCGGAGCTTACTTCTACAGAATTGAGAGCGGAGAATTCAGGGATGTTAAACGCATGATTCTTTTGAAATAGTTAGTAGTTAGTAGTTATTAATTAATCGGGAGATTGATAGTTTGATCTCCCGGTTTTTCTGTTTTAATTTTTAGTTTATTAAACTTTGGATTACTGACATCCCGTTGACTAAAGTCAACGGCAATAAATTCATTCCTGTTTTTGTCGTCATATACTTAGGATGTTCATTGCTCATTGTTGATTGTTCATTGCTCATTGTT
>CAZLOL010000150.1:3482-3570 GCA_964561045.1 uncultured Ignavibacteriaceae bacterium
TGTTCATTGCTCATTGTTGATTGTTCATTGCTCATTGTTCATTGCTCATTGTTCATTGCTCATTGTTCATTGCTCATTGTTCATTGCT
>CAZLOL010000150.1:3670-9102 GCA_964561045.1 uncultured Ignavibacteriaceae bacterium
CATTGCTAATTGTACTTTTATTTGACCAGAAACATTCTCTTTACTGCTGAAAAATTTCCTGCCTCAATTCTATAAAAATATACTCCGCTGGCAATATTACTTCCGTCAAATTCTACTTTATAAATACCTGCAGGTTTGATCTCATTTACCAAAGTTTTAACTTCCTTTCCCTGAACATCATATACTTTCAATGAAACAAATCCCAAATTCGAAATTCCAAATTCCAATTTCGTTACAGGATTGAATGGGTTAGGATAATTCTGCTGCAGATCATAGCTTAATAACGTATTTTCTGAAATGATTCCTACAGGATTAGTGACCGTAATACTTATATTTCTGACATGAACCGGAGTACCGTTCCTGCCATTACCCTGAACTGACACAGAATAATTTCCTGAAGTAACTCCTCCGGAAGTAACGATCTTCAGCCGAAGTGAATCAGGATAATTTGTTAGTGAATCTTTAATAACATTAGAGGTTCTGTTAAGAAAAGTCATTGAGATCAGTCCTGAAGTTGGAGCCGGACTGACTGTTGCAGAAAATTTAGTTGTCTTATCCCAAAGCTTTACTCCGGGAATGCTGACATAATGAAATGAGCTGTCCGCTATACCTGTTAATGTATCAGCTGAAGGTGTTACCTTCATGGCAAAATCCGGAAAATATCCTCCCATGTTCAGTGCATTGCCGCTTCTGTGATCGCCCCAGACGCTGAATGCCGCGTCTTCATTTCCCGTGATGCTTGTATAGTCTCCCCTGTAACAGTTAGTATTAGCATTGCAGATTGGTCTTGGATAAAGAAATGTAGTATTAGTCATCTTCTGATTCGGCTTAAAAGTCTGTCCTCCGTCATCAGTATATGTTGCATAAACATCCACTCCGTAGTTAACAGGATCATTTCTGTCGTCATACCAGTGAATATATAATCTTCCGGTCTCTCTTACACAGGATATTTCCGGAAACCACTGATCGCTTGCCGTCGGATTTTCATTATCATTCACCCTTACGGCAGCTGACCATGTTGAACCCTGATCTGTGGAATACCTAAGCCAAACATCAGGTTTATTTCCGTTACCGGGAGGATCATTCGTTGCATAAACAAGATAAAGTCTTCCTCTGTATGGTCCGTTGCTGTTATCCATAGCTATCTTCGGATGCGGAGCTGTTCTCGCATTATTGATTACAAATCTTCCTGCAGTATTTAAACTTCCGACCCATCCGACAAAATTCTGGCTGGATCTTAAAGTAAAAGTAGAACCTCCGTCAGTTGAGCGGTAAAAATTGTAAGTTCTGGAAGAAGTAGATCCTGTATTAGTCACATAAATAACACAGCCACCGTTAATAGTATCATTCGGTCCGACTGCAATGTAACATCCGGGCTGCGTATTGCTCGGTGTGAAAGTTGTCGTCCACGTAAGTCCTGCATCAGTGCTTCTGCCGAAATTTCCCGGCGTGATGCCGGCATATACATAGTTGGCATAAGGTCCGGTTCCTGTATACTCTGCCGAAACATGATTTCTGTCATTGCCATTAACAGAAAGTATTGCAGGTCCCCAGTTAAGTCCGTTGTTTGTGGATCTGTAAACATACTGACCTGTAACACCAGATGCATAGATCAGAATACCGCTTCCTGTATATGTTGTCCAGGGATCACAGCAGGTAGAGGAATGATAATTAGGATTATTCAGAATCCAGTTCAAACCGCCGTTGGTGGAGATCCTTGCATTTTGCGGACTTGCATTTGCTCCGAAAAATAGCCACAGAGGCTGATCCGGATTTGAAGTAGCATTCTGCTCCCAGTTATCTATTCCGATATCAAAGTTATCATATCCGTCAATTGTAACCGTGGCAGGCAAATCCGTACTGCCGATATTCCTGCTGTTTAAATATGACTCAAGCGTAGGCTGTTCTATATCCGGATTATCATCATCGAAGACATGTCCGAAATACTGTCCCTGTGAAATGAATGAAAGTAACAGCAAACTAATGATTATGCCTGCCTTAACCGCAGCACGGGAATTGTAGAAATTATTTCTCATAATTATACAAAATTAATTTTTTTATTGTGCTTAATTTAATTAATCAGATTGATTAAATCCCGTTAATTTTTTTAGGAAATATTTTGGCAGGTCACATACACATAAAACATTATTCTGTTATAAAATAAATTCTACCCGAGAAGTTAATAGAAGCTGCACTGATAAAAATTAAAAGAACAAATATTATATGTTTAAACAAGGTTTCAAAATCAAAAAAGTAATCTTACGATGTAACCCGCAATAATAAAAATCTCAGTACAACGAAGCAGAAGAATATATAAAATACTTATACTCTTTGTTTTCTTGCTCCTTTCTTCCATTGAATATGTAAAATTTTAAAGCTGTCTCATTACATTGGTAGGATGGAATTTATGATAAAAAAAAGCCGGATATTACTCCGGCTTATTTTTAAAATATTTCTGGAACTGATGTTATATTACGGTCTGCTTAATGTAACAAAGTTAGCGCTGTTATTATAAGCTATCAGCATATCAGCCAGTGTTACCAGATTATCCGCATTCAAATCCGTTATTACATAACTTCCGGCGACAAAATTAGTTACATCATTGAATATTAAAATCATATCATTCAAATCAACGATTCCGTCATTATTTACATCACCGCTGTAAACTGACCACTTTGTACCAATCTGTATCTGATTGCTGCCGTATGCTTTACTTCCTGCATTAGTAAAGTCATAATTATATGGAGTTCCGGAAACCATAGTTTCCCCGCCCGTTCTGCTCCATGTTTCAAGTGAGTTAAAATGCTTTACGACTACATAATATGAACCTGAGGCAGCATTAGGGAAAGTAAACTGACCTGTTAATGAAACTGTATCAATTGTCCCTGAAGCAGAATCAACAATTGCATAAGGAGACGATGCATTTCTGAGATAGACTTTTACTGTATCTTTTCTGACAAGTTTACCCGTTCCTGAATTGTACATTGCCTGCAATGACATAGTCAGATTAAGAGATACCTGACTGCTTACTCCGGTATATCTGAGTATTGCAGCATTTCCTCCGATATTCCAGGCTGTATCTCCCTGAGATACAAATACTTTAATGCTTGTAATTGTATGAGTATTCTGGAAAGTCCAGTTAGCCCCCCCATTTGAAGTTCTGCAGATAATACCTGAAGTATTTCCGGAAACATAGCCGGTATTTGCATCCTTGAAATCAATACTGTTTGCATCAACTGCAGCAGGCAAAGTGATAAGCGTCCAGTTAACTCCTCCGTTTGTGGATTTTGCGACTCTTGAAGTTCCTGAAGTCTGACAGGCGTAAACCGTAACACCATCATTTGAAGTAACTCCCCTGATGCTTCCGGTAAAGCCTGTAATCGTGGCTCCGGTCCAGTTGACTCCTCCGTTTGTTGTCCTGTATATTGGTCTACCGGATTGATTCATGACAGCGAATCCTGTATTTGCATCTACCATTTCCGCCGCATAAATATTTTCACTTGCTGCACCTGTAGTGTACTGATTCCAGTTATCCCCCCCGTTGGTTGTTTTAAAAACGTTACCGCCGGCAACTGTACTGAAATTCACAAACACCCAGCCTGTATTTTCATCTATAAAATCACAAGTATATATCTGAGAAGTTGCAACCGGAGAAGGTCCTGTTTTCGGGAACCAGTTTAAACCTCCGTCTGTGGTTTTCAAAACCTGATTATTCTGTCCGCTAACGTATCCTGTGTTCTCATTTATCATAGATATGGAGAAAAAGTCTCCGGTCACTCCGAGGCTTCGTGTAGTCCAGTTAGTTCCGCTGTTTGAAGAATAAAGAATCTGATTAGTTGTGGCCGATCCGAATGGTCTTCCTACAGTCCAGTATTTGCTTGTCCCGGGAACTGTAGTAATGTCATAGGGTAGAGCAGTGGTTAGCTGAAAATATCCGGGAACCGACCATGTTGCGCAGCCGTCTGTTGATTTTGCAATCTGTCCGTAATCTCCGGAAAGAATATAAGTCGAGCCGTAATGATCTAATGAATACCACACGAATGAAACTGCCGTACCTGAAACTGGCGTTATCGGCAAAGAACTCCATGATGCCCCAAGATCAGTGGATTTATAAAGAAATATAGCATCACCAACAGCATAAATTTCAGAAGCTGATACACATTTTACCATGAACATTGACCAGTCAGTAGTAGGAGTATTGGCAGGAGTCCATGTCAGACCGCCGTCTGTTGTTCTGGAAACTGTTCCTCCCGAACCTGCTGCAAAACCCGTAGTAGCGTTTAAGAAATTGATTCCGTTAACTTGGGTTCCTCCTGGAAAACTACCGGGTAAATTGTTCCAGGTGGATCCGCCGTCAGTAGATCTGATGCAAGATCCGTCTGCCCATGCAGCGCAAATAGTATTTGCATCAGCTCCGCCGAGTGCAGTCAGATAGCTCATTGATCCTGAAGTTTCTGCATAAACAATACTCCAGTTTAAGCCTGCATTTGTAGTTTTTAAAATTCTGGTTGTAAAAGCACCCTGAGCTCCGGATCCTATAAAACCTGTGTTTGCATTAGCAAACCAAATTGACCAGTGTCTTGAATTTGTAGGAACAAGACCTGATCCTGCCGTGTCAAAGGTTACTCCTCCGTTCACCGTTCTGCCGATATAACCCTGATTACCGACAACTATGCCGGTATTTTCATCGAAGAACCAGTTGTCATATGTCTGATCTGTTGAAAGAGTAGCCGGATTTACTTTTCCGGCAAAACACTGGAAATACCAGTTTAGACCAGAATTTGAAGTGTGCATGAATGTTCCGTTTGCTCCGTTTGCCACCCAGTTACTCTCATTTATCATTTTTGCTTTTCTGATAATATTAGTAAGAGGTGTAGGATGCATGAACTTCCAGTCCTGCTGATCCTGTGCAAATGCTGACCCTGTGATCAAAACGATCAACATTATCAACGATGTAATTGATTTTTTCATTTTATTATTATTTGATTAGTTAAGAAATGTTAATAAATATAATTTTATAATTCTTATAATTTTTATAATTCTTATGAGAATTTATTTATTCTGATTTTCAATGATTCATAGTGAAATCAGAAATTCAAATTATTGTAACTGAATAAAAATTTATTTTTTTTGGGGCATTAATGAAAATCAGAAAAACCATACAACAATTATCAATATTAATTTTGAAAAATATTAATAAGTAACCATGGTCTTAAAGACCTGGTAATACAGTTTTTTGTTTTTGAGTGTAGTATAATTCGGGTAGAATTTCGCTGACAATATGCCGTATATAATTTTAAATTACAATGAAAAATTAAATTTTAGAATTTGTGTTTTGGCACATCCGTCCAAAACGTTCTGAAAAAAGGTTATACAGTTATTTAGTAAATTTAAATTTTCATTGAATGCTTACTGTTTTTCTACAAAACCCC
>CAZLOL010000151.1:0-9092 GCA_964561045.1 uncultured Ignavibacteriaceae bacterium
GCTTCCTCATGACCGCGCATTCTGAAAGTCTTGCACTCAAGCAAAAGCGGACGCGGTTCGTTTCTGATAGATTCTGCATAAGTCATGACCGTATCATATACAGCAAGAATATTATTTCCGTCTATCTGAAGGGATTCCATCCCGTAACCGATTCCTTTATCTGCAAGGTCCTCGCATTTGTACTGTTCATTCACGGGCGTCGAAAGTCCGTATGCATTATTCTCGATCACAAATATCACCGGCAGATTCCACACTGCAGCAACGTTCATTGCTTCATGAAAATCTCCTTCACTCGTACCGCCGTCACCGGAGAAAACAGCAGTTACCTTTTTTTCTTTTTTCAATAAGCTTGCCAGACCAATGCCGTCGGCAATTCCAAGCTGCGGACCGAGGTGAGAGATCATGCCGACAATATGGTGTTCATTTGTTCCGAAGTGAAAAGAGCGCTCGCGTCCTTTTGAGAAGCCGTTGAACTTTCCCTGAAGCTGTTTGAACAATCTGTCGAGCGGAAGTCCGCGGACGGTAAAGATTCCGAGATTGCGGTGCATGGGAAGAATGTATTCATCTTTGTTTAAAGCCATTGCAAGCCCGACAGAAATCGCTTCCTGTCCAATCCCTGAAAACCATTTCGAGATCTTCCCTTTTCTTAAAAGCAGAAGCATCTTCTCCTCTATCATTCTCGGCAGAAGGATTGCTTTGTAAAGACTTAATAATGTTTCGTCATCATAGTTTTTTCTGTCGAACATCATTACACGCTTCCTGTTTTCAACTGCCGGCTGTGAGTCCATGTTATAGATTAATGTTATTTAGAATTTTTATAAAAATAACATTTATGAAGCTGATTAGAAATGATTAAAGAATTGAAAAATAAAATACTTAATATATGATTTGCCGGTTGAAGAAATGTTTCACATGTTTGAAATCTGCAAACCAAAAATCTATTGATTTACCACATTGTTAATTTTATATTATGTGTGCTTTTAACTGCACGAAACTCTAAAAAATGAAGATGGATTTGCATTTGAGAAAAATACAATTGGAAGTTATTATTGATCAAAAAAATATAATACAAAATTATGAATAAAATAATAAATGAAATTCTTGAAAAATTTGATTCATTGGATATTGGTGATCAAGAGGCACTATTAAAAATTCAAAAGCAGAGATTAGCCAGTAAAAGGCGTGAAGAATTTCTTAAAGAAGTATCGGAAGCGGAAAAAGAATATGCTGAAGGAAAATATGTAGAAGGAAATGCGAAAACTTTGATCAAGGAAATTGAGAATGAAGCTGAGACAAACGAATCAATTTACAAAAAAAGCAGGAAAACTGATAAGAAAAAATGTTACTCTGAAAAGAAAATTATTTGATGTACTTGAAAAACTTCATTCAAACCGGTTTGATAAAACTCTGTTTACACATAAGCTGCATGGAGAATTGGAAAATAAATTTTCTGTACGGCTTACTTATGACTTAAGAATAATTTTTAAAATTGTAAAAGAAAGGAATGAAGACATAATAGTTTTACTCACAATTGGAAGTCATGATGAAGTTTATTAAAATCTTTCAATATTCCGCCGCTGTCATATAATTTTCCATAAATCCAAATTCATCTTTTTCCTCATGGTATTACTTTGCTGAAGAATATTCGTAATGTCAGATAGTATATTTATAATGAAAGTCTTTCGGTTGGTGAGGCGTTTGCTGTTTGTGACCCAAAGTTTGCATGGACTGTAAAAATAAATTAAAGATTTCCAAGCAAACTTTAGGAACACCACCAGGGGCGGGAAAAAAAGTTTATAAAGTTTTAATATTAGTCTCTAACTATTAATCCTTTAAAATTTATGAACTATCAAAACTTTATGAACTAAGTGAACTTATTTCATAAGCACCATACTTTTTGTTTCGGAATATTTTCCTGAAGTAAGTTTGTAATAATAAATCCCACTTGATAAACCCCCGGCGTTAAAGTTAACAGCGTATTTTCCTGGAGTAAGAATTTGATTTACAAGTGAAGCAGTTTCTTTTCCGGAAACATCATAAACTGTTAATTTAACAAAATGATTATTTACGGAATTACCGTAAGAAATATCAAATGTAATTTTGGTTGAAGGATTAAAGGGATTTGGATAATTCTGAAGCAGTTTAAAATTCTGAGGTATTTCCGAGTTTAAGTTGACAATTCCTGTAGAGATACCTGAAATCAATCTCAATGATCTGGAATTAAAATCTGAAATATATAAAGAGTCACCACCTTTAGTAGCAACTATTCCGTTGGGAGCATTAAAAGTTGCATTTAAAGCATTTCCATTATTCTGTCCGGAAGCACCTGTTCCGGCAAGGACAGAAGTTTGACCGGATAATGATACCTTGTAAATTTTGTTTGTATTAAACCCGGTAGCATAAATATATCCGTTAGCAAATTCTATGAAACCTACTATTCCGGGTATTTGTGTTATTTGTGTAAACACACCCGCCGGAGTTATTGAAAATATTTTGCCGTTGGTAAAATTAGCGACATATAAATTTCCATTATTGTCCAGTGTTAAGCCAACCGGGTCTGTCATTCCATTTCCCGAATATAGCAGTGAGTAATTACCTGCGGAATCAGACAGAAATATTTTTCCGCCTTGATAACTGCTGATGTACATTTTTCCGTCACTTCTGAATAGCACAGTAGTAGGATATGGAATTGAAGTTATGAAAGGTTCCACAACTCCTGCAGGTGATATCTTTACAATTCTACCGTTTGAAATATTGCTCGGAACATATAAATAGCCGTCCGGTCCGAAATCTGTCCCGTTTGGTGTACTGATACCGCTTGCAAAAATACTGGTCTGCCCGTCCGGAGTAATTTTAGTTACAGTAGAACCAATGTATCTTGAAGCATAGATGTTACCATTGATATCAATTGATAAGCCATCTTCAAATGTTGACGGACCAGGTACAATCGTGCTTACAGTCTGTGAATACAAAAAGCCGGATAATACGACAGAGGCAAAAATAGTTAGTACAGCAATAATTTTTTCCATAATTATTTTTTTAAATTTGTTAATAAATGATTAATATTCCGATAATTCGGGTAAAATTTCTTTGCATATTTCCCTGTGATTTCTAGTGTTCTCAACTCCTTTCTTTGTTGATATTAGTTTAAAATAATTGTCCATAATATCCTGTATTTTATTCAGACTTTTAAAAAATGAGCTGTCAATATCATATTTGATGTGTGTGCCTGTAATAATAAGATTTATTGTAAGAGCTGAAATCATTTCATCTACTTCCTTTTTAATCTGACCATCAATTTTTGCCAGTTTGAATAGTTCTTCAATTTTTTTAATAAATGACATAGCATACGGCTGACTTTTTCTTTTCCTGTAATGATTTGCAATTTCCGATTTCAATTTAAATAAATTTGCAATTTTCTTTTGATTCGTAAACTCCGGTATATATGAGTAAGTAAAGAATTTTATTTTCATTAATGGTGAAACATCTGTCTTCAATATCTTTGGTATGAAATCAATTGCCTCTCTGTCATAATGATCAATAATTTTGTCAAGTATTTGGCTCTTGTCTTTAAAATGCCAGTATATAGCACCTTTAGTAACTTCGGCTTTCTCGGCAATGGAATCGAGCGAAGTATTTTCATATCCTTTTTCGATGAACAGTGCCACAGCACTTTTCAGAATATTCTTTTGTGTTTCTTGAGCTTCTTCTTTTGTTCTTTTCATTTAAATAAAATTATTTTACATACCGTTGGTATGTAAAATTGCAAAATTAATTCTTTAATTGCAAATGCTAATTTTATCACAGGAAGAAATGGTGGTTTGAGGTTGACTCTCTTAAAGTAGTATGTTGGTCTATGAACTTATTTTCCGAATTATAGTCCATTTTATTGTGAATTTTAACGGTGAAGAAACCGTTCCGGAACTTGATTCTGTTGTGCTAATTAGTTTACCATCAGTCACACATTGCTATGATAGTAATCAAAGATATTTAATACTAGAGTTTAACATAACTATGACATTGGGATCTATTGAAGTTAATACTCCATTAAATAGTTATTTCGAACCTCCGGGTTATAATATGTTATTATTTAATCCGCTTCTGTTAGTGTTCCCGAAAGTTTGCAAAAACAAATAAACTTTAAGGATTGTTAACATCGGATGCAAACTTTTGGATCACCAGGAGCGGCGGAAAATTCATCTGTTCCCTCATGATAATATTTTGCTAAAGAATATTTGTAATGTCGGATAGTATTTATTAATGAAGGTCTTTCGGGTGGTGAGACGCTTGTTGTTGGTGACCCAAAGTTTGCATGGTGTGTAAAAATAAAATTAAAGATTCCCGAGCAAACTTTGGGAAAACCAACAGCTGCGGAAAAAAAAGTTCATAAAGTTTTAATATTAGTCTCTAACTATTAACCCTTTAAAATTTATGAACTATCAGAACTTTATTAACTAAATGAATTTATTTAATAACTACCATCTTATTTACAGCAATATTATTACCGGCTGATAATTTGTAATAGTAAATTCCGCTTGCAAGATTTGAAGCATTAAAATTAATTGTGTAATATCCTGCAGTTCTGAATTCGTTGAGAACTGTTACTATTTCTCTTCCGCTGAGATCATAGATCTTCAGCATTACATTTCCGTCCTTCGGCAATGCAAAATCTATCTTTGTTGCCGGATTGAACGGGTTCGGATAGTTCTGTGACAAACTGAATTTGTCCGGTACTCCTATATTTATGCTGCTGGTCAGATCATAATACTTGAAGTTTCCGTTGTAATCTGTTTGTTTCAGTCTGTAACTGTAACTTCCGGAATTGAGCTTCTTATCTGTATATGTATAATCCGTCGGTACTTCTGAATTTCCCTTTCCTGCTACATAACTTATCTTGCTCCATACTCCATTTGCATTTCTTTCTATGTCAAATCCTGCATTGTCTTTTTCTGTTGCCGTTGTCCAGTTCAGTATGACGTTTGTATTCTCTACAAATGCCGCAAATGAACTTAATTCTATAGGCATAGCTTTGTCATATTCTACGTTACACAGTGCTGAATTAGGAATTTCACAGGAGTCCTTGCATTCAAATACTATTCTTTCATGCAGACATGCCTGCCAGCAATTGTAATCATAGATAATTGTTCCGTCTCCGCAAACATAAGGTACTGTTCCGGGTACGCAACCATCTATCTGATGAGGGATCATTGTGCATTTCATTACTACTGAATCATAATATGTGTTAGCTACATAACCCGGAGGATATACATATTCAAATCTGAAATCCTGACATACTGTTGTATCCCAGCTAATGACAGGATCTTTTACCATTACCATATCATCTTCATCTTCAAAGAAGGCTACATAAAATTCCAGTACCCATGGATTGCATGGATCTACTGCCTTGATATTGTTCAGTCCACAGTGATTTTCTGCAAATACCGTGTCATTCGGGAAATATGGCGGATATTCTCTTTGATAAATGTAACGGGCTTCCAGATGTGTTACAGGATCGTCCGGATGATCTAATATTTCAATGTGAGGTGTTCCGGGGTCGCAGATTGGTTGGAATTCCGGCAAATAAAGATAAGCTCTTCCTGTAAAAGAATTGAAACCAAATGCACCAACAATAATATCACTATATCCATCTCCGTTTACATCTCCGGCAGAGGAAACAGAACAGCCGAAACCATCATTTAAAAACTCACCGGTCATTGTTTCATCCGCAACATTATTCATGGAGGCTCCGCCATGAAAAACGAAAACTCTTCCGGTAAATGAGAATGAGCTGTCGGCGCCTACAACAACATCAGAATATCCATCACCGTTTACATCACCTGCGGAAGAAACAGAATTGCCGAAATTAGAGTTTGTAGTTTCGCCTGTCAATATAACGTCTGCTGTATTGTCCATGGCAACTCCTCCAAAGAAGACAAACACCTTTCCGGTATATGTGTTGTATCCGCTAGCACCAACAACAATATCAGAATATCCATCATCGTTTACATCTCCGGTACATGAAACAGAAACACCTAAAAATACATTTGCTGTTTCACCTGTCATTATAACATCCGCTAAATTGTCCATAGCGGCTCCGCCGAAGAAGACATAAGCCCTTCCGCTATATGTGAATGTCCCTGTATAAGTTGGTGCTCCAACAAGAACATCTGAATATCCGTCGCCATTTACATCTCCGTCAGAAGAAACGACGGTGCCAAAATCGCCAAAAATTACCTCTCCTTGCATAATTAAATCCGGTGTGTTATCCATAGTGGCTCCGCCGAAAAAGACATAAGCCCTTCCTATATCTAAGGGGGGGCCGTATGTAGGTGCACCAACAACAACGTCAGAATATCCATCACCGTTTAAATCACCTGCAGAAGAGACAGAATAACCAAAACGTTCAAATTGTGCTTCACCTGTCATTATAACATCTGCTGTATTGTCCATAGCAGCTCCGCCATAGTAGACATAAGCCCTGCCGTTTTCGGTTGATGTGGCGTATCTTGCACCGACAACAACATCAGAATAACCGTCGCCGTTTAAATCACCTGCAGAAGAAACAGAATATCCGAATTCTTCGTTTATAGCTTCGCCTGTCAGGACAATATCTGCTACCGTATCCGTGTTCAAACCACCATAGTAAATGTAAACTCTTCCTATATTTGAAGAGAAGTTTTCGTCATAAGGTGCACCTACGATAATATCACTGTATCCGTCATCGTTTACATCACCTCCGGATGAAACAGAAATGCCATACCCAGAAAGTGATTCGAGCCCGTTAAATATCTTACTATGCATTACATCGCTTTGCAGATTTTCAAGAGGAATTATCCTCTTTCCGTTCTCATCTTTGAATTTGAGAATCTGTTCTTTTGTTAACCCTGCTGCAATATCTTTATTGGTCTTATTTTGAGGAATTGCTGTTGATATTAAAATGAATAATATAAGAACAAAAGGGATTAACAATATTTTATTTAACTTGTTCATTTTTGGACTCCTAAAAATTTAATTTTTAAAATATCCAATCAATTTAAGTTTACTTTCATTGATCCGTTTGATTGTGAACAGAGCAATGAATTTAAATTTTCTGGTTTCATTCATTTATCCTCCGATTTAAAATCAATTTTAACTTTCATCCGGGACTGTCAAAAACTCTTATATTAATTTTCGACTTTCCCGCGAAAGCTGAAATCTAACATTTAAATTAACTTCCTACTATTCTATTTTTATCTTAATCTTAATATAAATATTTAGACAGCCTGCATTACATAAATATTTTTTCATTTATGTCTGCTTACAATTTAATATTATAAAGTGGAATATTTATCAGCTTAATTTGAAAGAACAGCAGACTGGAACAATAATATATTCCGCAAAATCTTTGGTCTCAATACTTTAGTGGAATTGTTAATTGAATTGAAAAGAACCGTTTTGGGGTAGATTGAAATTTATAGCAGGGAGTATTACGGATATAAATTATTAATCTGTTTTGAAGTGAAACAGGAAGTATGGAATTCGTATTTTTCATTTTCCCCTTCCTTGTGAAGTAAATATTTTTAGAGAAAAATTTTTACCTTTTTTATTTATATAAAAATAATTACAAAAAATGTAAATTGAAATGTAAAAAGAAAGATACTCTGTAACTGATTAAATAATTTCCGGCTTTTAGGAAGATCCTTTATTCCGGATTTGTCATTAGGGATAAGTGATTTCAGATTTTATCTTTCCATCCCCGCTGAGTCTCCCGCAATCTGTAAATTTCACATACGATTAGTATTCAAGGAGACTCTGCGGAAGTCACGTCAGCATAACGGAATAAGCTGTATTTTGCTTTTTCTCCCAAATCATTCTTAGTTCCCGCAGACTCATTCCGCTATAAGTATTCTAATTTCAGGATAATTGTTGTGCGGAAGACTCTTTTATGTTAAAATGCAAGTCTTACTTTTTTCTTAGCAAAAGACAAAATAAATGAGAGCGTAGCGGTTGACACTCATGTATTTTGCTTTTGCTATTTTAAATCTTCTTTTCATAATCTTTTTTAAATCCAAATCATCTATATGAACTATCTTTTATCTGCAGAAATCAACTTCTTATTTCCTGTGAGTTGCTTTACCTCTTTCTGTGTATTTTAGTGCGAGTGTGCTGTCTGCCGGATGCGGACATCTATTTTTCGGTAAGAGCTGCCTGTTGACAACTGCCTTATCTGTTCCCTCATAATGATACTTTGCTGAAGAATATTCGTAATGTCTGATAGTATATTTATAATGAAAGTCTTTCGGTTGGTGAGGCGTTTGCTGTTTGTGACCCAAAGTTTGCATGGACTGTAAAAATAAATTAAAGATTTCCAAGCAAACTTTGGAAACACCAACAGAAGCGGTAAATGGAAAAAGGTTTTTATGATGTCGAGTTGACGTATTGAGCGTCAGAGTCCCTGCTTAAGCAGGAGACTCTGACGGGGGTTAATAAACTTCCAAATTAAGTTCACTACTTTTAACAAGATTTGAGATTTATCATTTCCCCGGAGTATATTTCCTTGCGCCAAGCTGAGCATCCAGCGTCAGCAGCCCGAATCCTTCGCCTTTAATTAGCTTAAGTTTTGCAAGAAGTCTGGAGATAGTAGCTTCCTCTTCCACCTGTTCATCTACATACCATTCTAGAAAACTCTTCACCGAGTGATCGTTTTCTTTTATCGCAACATCCATCAGCTCATTGATGCTCTTCGTTACATATCTCTCGTGCTTTAAAGATTCTTCTATTACATTTATAACGGAAGTATATTCCGACTTCGGCTCTTTCAGTGATTTCAGTATCACCCTTCCGCCTTTATCATGAACGAAGTTGAACATCTTCATCGCATGAAAATGTTCCTCCTGCGCCTGTACGTTGAAGTAATTCGCAAATCCTTCCATCTCAATGGATTCCAGATAAGCGGACATTGAAAGATAAAGGTATTCGGCAAAGAATTCTTTGTTTATCTGCTCATTAAGAGCATCTTGAAGCTTTTTGGTCAGCATTATTATTTTCTCCTTAAGTTTTTATTTGTTTAAAATAGACAATTGAATATTGAAATTAAATAGAGTGTATAGAGT
>CAZLOL010000152.1:0-9049 GCA_964561045.1 uncultured Ignavibacteriaceae bacterium
TTTTTTTAACCGCAGAGTTTCGCAGAGTAAGCGCAGAGTTTCAAGGAGTAAAGAACTCTGCGAGACTCTGTGAAAAACTCTGTGCAACTCTGCGGTTATTGCTGTCAACTTAGTTGTTAAAAAATTTTCTTACCATTTTGAGTAGAATTTAACTTGTAAGTGACTAATATTTATTTCACAAGAAACATCTTCTTAGTCTCATTAAAAGAACCTGCTGTTAATTTGTAATAGTAAATACCGCTTGCAAATGCTTCTCCGGTAAACTCAACCGTATAAAAACCGGCAAGTTTATCTTCATTTACGAGAGATGCAACTTCGTTGCCGAGAATATCATATACTTTTAAAGAAACAAATCCCGGATTCGATATTCCAAATTCCAAATGCGTGACAGGGTTAAACGGATTAGGATAATTTTGAGACAGGAAATATTTCTCAGGAACACCGATCACTGCTTCTTCTGAAAGCTCATAATATTCGAAGTTTCCGTTATAATCAATCTGCTTTAATCTGTAGTTGTATTTTCCAGAAGCAAGTCCTCTGTCTTCATAAAAATAATTCATTGTTGTATTTGAATTACCGTAACCCCGCACTGAACCTGCTTTTATCCATTCGTTCATCCCTGTATTATTTACAAAACTTCTCTCTATATCAAATCCAGAATTATTGATCTCGGTCAAAGTACTCCATTTCAAATATACATTTCTTTCAGTCACTGATGAAGTAAATGAAGATAGCTCAACAGGCAAAGGCACATCCGGTGTTATATAAACTTTGAAGATATACTCACTCGGAGAGCTTGCACCGTTATTCGGCAGCTGAGCATGTATTCCCCCGAAAATGTATCCTGCAAAAGTTCTTCCTGCAAGCTGATCTAATTTTATTACATCATTATCAAAATGAGGGATTGATTCATTAAGAATGAACTTTGCGTTTGTACCAAGCAATGCGGGAAATTTAAGATCTAATACTTTCTCTTCTGAAGAACCGTTTGATGTTCTTGTAAGAGTAGTTATGTCTTTTATAAACGGAACGAGCGAATCATATACAAGTGAATTTGAAATTTCGTTAAAATAATACAGACTGGTTCCGCCGAAAAATGTAGTATGCATTTTCTGAGAGGATGAGTTGAACAATGTCATATTTGAACAGGTGTACTGACTCATCTTCTGTTCAAAGCTATAATCAACAGTTGCTCCATTTTCATCAATATAGATAGGATTCAGATAAGGGAGGTCAACATTAATTTTAAACACTCCTCCGTACAGGATCAGGTAAGGAGATATTCCGTCAGGTTTAATTGCAGACACAACATTCATATCCCTTCTGTGATATTCAACAGTATCAGTCAAAGCGCTGTAATCCGAAATACTGACACTTATGCCGTCATCGATGACCTTGAATTTCTTTATCTGATTTGTGTATGCCTGATTGTTTACGTTTCTTCTGTATGTTCCCGTGAATTTATGACCTCCGATAAGATAAAAATAATCACCGAGCTTATGCAGTTCACCGCCGGTGACCTGAAGTCTCGAATCCATCACCTGTCTGATAAAAGGTGAAACAGAAGTTCCGTTAGTAACAGCATTTATTATTTCACTGACATCAATGACTTTAAGCACAGGAAACGTTATCAGTCCGTTTGATGTGCTGTCATAACCATATCCTCCTGCAAAAAAAAGTTTATTGCCAACCTGTGTATACTGCATGTTTGTTGATCTCAGCTGATCTGCCTCAGCAAAAGGAAGATCAAGAAAAATATTTCTGCTCCAGGTCTGATTAGTTGCCGGATCTACAACAAATATGTTGACATTTGAATACTGCTTTGGAAAGGAATTCACTGCAGTGAATCCGTGAAGGCCGTTAATCCTCCCTCCGAGAAAAAGCCACCTGCCGCCTGACTGAGCAAAGGCAAAGGAATGAATCAGCGGTGATCCCGGAATGTTGATCTGTTCAAGTTCTACGGTGTAAGGATCATCTCCGGCATAAATTTTAACACTGTATGAAAAAAATAATGTGCAAAGCAGAAAAGATAAAAATGACTTCATGAGTAATTAAGGATATTATAAAATTTAAATAATTTAGTTTAAATAGTTTATATTTGGTAAGAATATGAATTTTATTTTAGTAAAAACATTTTTCTTGTTTCTGAAAATGAATTGGCCTCAAGTTTATAATAGTAAACTCCGCTTGAAAAACCTGTTCCGTCCCAGTCCAGTTCATATGCTCCTGCTTCAAGTTTACTTTCCACCAATTTCGTAACTTCCCTTCCGAGTTCATCATAAACACTTAGCCTGGTAAATGCTGTAGCTGGGATACTGAATCTTATTTTTGTATTCGGATTAAACGGATTCGGATAATTCTGTGTCAGTTCATAATTTTCAGGAAGTATGTTACCTAAATGATTTACATTAACTGTTTTAGGTGTAATAAAAACTTTTAGAACATAATCGCTTGGAAAACTCGGTGTATTATTTGGAAGGATAGCTCTTATCCCACCATATATAATCCCGGCAAATGTCCTGCCGCTGACCTCACTGAGTTTGATGATTTTGTTGCCAAACTGCGGTATGGACTCATTCAGTATGAATTTCGCATTCGTACCTAACAAAGCAGGCAATCTTGTGACCGATATTCTTTCGTCAGAGACTCCGGCTGAATTTCTTGTAAGAGTAGTAATGTCATCTATGAACGGTACCAAAGAATCATACTCAAGCATATGTGTAATTTCATTATAATAATATAAACTTGTGCCGCCAAGAAAAGTTGTGTGCATACTTCCGGTACTCGAATTAAATGCTGACAGGTAAGAGCATGTGTACTGGCTCATCTTTTGTTCAAAACTGTAATCTACCAACGGTCCATTCTCATCTATATTTATGGGATTCAGAAAAGGGAGATCTGCATTTCTTTTAAAAACTCCTCCGTATAATATCATAAAAGGTGTTACTCCGTCAGGTTTTATTGCAGGTACAAGATTCATATCTCTTCTGTGAAATTCAACAGTATCTGTCCACGCGCTGTAATCTGATATGCTTAAACTAATGCCATTATCAATGATTTTAAATTTTTGAATTTTATCCGTATATATCTGATTGTTTACAGTCCTTGTGTAAGTTCCTGTAAAGTTATGTCCGCCTGCAAGATAAAAGTAATCTCCGAGTTTCTGAAGTTCTCCGCCGCAGACCTGAAGCCTGCTGTCACTTAATTGTCTAATATAGGGATTAATGGAAGAACCCGTTATGACAGCCTGCATCATTTCATTTACATCTATTACTGTCAGAACCGGGAAAGTTACAAGACTATTTGAAGCGCTGTCATATCCATACCCGCCGATCATGTATAATTTATTTCCATCCTGAAAATACTGCATGTTTGTTGATCTCAAAGGATCAGCTGTTGTATAAGAGCAGTCTGAAAATATATTTTTCGAATGAGTTTCCAGAGTATTAGGATTGACTACGAATATATTTTTATTAGAATACTGTTTCGGGAAAGCATCTCCCGGGTTGAATCCGTGCAGACCGTTAGTCCTTCCCCCAACGAAAAGCCATTTGTCATTTAACTCAGCAAATGCAAATGAATGTATTGCAGGCGAACCGGGAATGTAAATTCTTTCAACCTCAATTGCATAAGGATCATTCTCAGCATTAGATGTCCCGCTGATGAATACAATGAAAGAACAAACGAAAATTTGTAAAAACAATTTCATAAGTATATGTTATTTATTTATTATAGAATACCGGATATTTTTTTATCTGATCAGGATCATTTTTTTTGTTTCTATGTAAGAATCTGATTCCAGTTTGTAGAAATAAATTCCGCTAGGCAGCAGGTTTCCGTTAAAATTAACAGAATGAACTCCCCTGTCCTGTTTTCCATTAACTAAAACTGCAGCTTCTGAGCCGGAAATATTATAGACTTTTAATGAAACTATACTATTCTGTTTCAATTCGTATTTAATTAAAGTTGAAGGATTAAAGGGATTAGGAAAATTCTGATAAAGATCAAAAATTTGATTTCCGTAAAGTCCGGAATTATTATTAACATATGTCCAACCCCCGTTAGTCGTATGCAGAACAATCCCGTTGCTGAACAACTCGCCTCCTGTTATGTTCATTTCTTCGGAATTCAATATGACTCCATCACTCAGCAGAACATCATTAGTCGGAGGGATTGATTGATTTCTCCAGGTGATCCCATAATCCGTTGTCAAAGATACAGCCGGATTTTCGTAAAATATTCTGAATCCGAAAAGCATACCTGTACCACTTTCTTTTAAAAAAGAAACACCGGTATAATAATTATCTTCAAATGACCTTAACAGTATCCAGTTTTCTCCTCCGTCGGAAGTTTTATAAAGAGAGCTGAAGGAATTTTTTGAGTTTAAGCCAAGAAGATATCCTGTGACTCTGTCCGTAAAAGAAATATTATTTATGATCAAATCATCAATAGATGTAATTTCCCAAAACAATCCTAGATCGGTTGATTTAAAAAGCATTCCTTTGTAAGTGTTATTTTGATGATAATTTCCCGCTGAATAAATTAAATTATCGCTGACATACTGTACAGAAACCAGATCGACAGGAATGGTATCATTCATGGGGAAAGATAGATTCCAGCTGCTTCCGGAATTAGTTGTAATAATTATTTTATCAGTAAATCCTTTTATTGCTTCATTATTATTTGCAATTGCTACTCCCTGATCTTCATTTATAAAATCAATTGCTTCCAGGTTATTAAATTTATATAGATCCGGTGAAGCAATACCTGCCCAGTCTTTACCATAGTTTGTAGATTTCAGAAAAAAAGCTTTCCTTCCGGAACCTTTGAAAACATCTGAAGGAAAAACATATTCTCCTGTGGACTGATACTCTCCTCCCATGTAAGCCATAAAGCTATTAATGAATTTCACCGAGTAAAAAAATTTGCCCGAATCCGGAACTGAAGCAGAATGCCATGTCTCACCTCTGTCAGTAGTATAATAAGCTTTTGCATGGCGGTCAAAATCAAAAAAGCCGCCGCATACAATACCATGATTGATATCTGAATAATCCAGGGAAACCGTTTTACCTGAGGCAGAAGGCAGATTCTGAACTACCCATTGGGAGAATGAATAACTTACATTAAAGAAAAATAAAATAAAAAAACAAAGGGCAATAATTTTTCTTAATAATGAAAATTTCAAAAAAAGGTTAATACATTTAGTTGAAGAAAAAAGTAAAATCAGAAATATAATTCTATAAAATTATGCAGGATCTGTCCAGTCGCCGCTGTCTCTAATAAGACTTATAAGCTCATCCACAGCTATGTCTGCATTAATACTTTTTTTAACAACATCTCTTCCTTTGTACAAAGTTATTTTTCCGGGACCGCTTCCGACATATCCGTAATCTGCATCAGCCATTTCTCCGGGTCCGTTTACTATGCACCCCATGATGGCTATTTTTATTCCTTTGAGATGATCGGTTCTTTTGCGTATCATAGAAGTAGTTATCTGCAGGTCAAATAAAGTTCTTCCGCATGAAGGACAGGAAATATATTCTGTTTTGGAAATTCTTGTGCGTGTCGCCTGAAGAATTCCGAAACAGATGCTATTTATGGATTTTAAATCCGTATCCCGGGAATTTATCCAGACTCCGTCCCCTAATCCGTCAAGCAGTAATCCTCCCATATCAGTCGCACTGTAGAGCATTAATTTTTCCGCGAAAATATTCTCATAATTCCTTTTTATAATGACTGGAGCTTTAATTTCTTTGCTGATGAATTCAATAAAAACTCTCCTGAGTTCAGCCATAGCATTTTCATTATTTGTATTCAAAACTATCACACACTTGCTGTCGGCAGAAATTTCATTTATTAAATCATCCGACAGGTCTTCAATATTAAGAGATACAAAGTTTAACCTGCTGCTTTTGTCTTTTGAATGTAAATATTGACCGGGGTTAAACAAAGGAAAAGTATCATTCCTGTTTTCGGAAGAATTCCAGTAATCATAATCGAATATTCTTCTTAACGTTCCGGGAAGATGAAAATCCAGATCCTTATTTCCAAGATAAATAAAATCTGCTGCCTGATCCCCTATGTTCCATTTGTCCAGTGATACACTGTAATGATATCCGATGTCCTTTAAAACATTAAAATCATTTCTGATAATATTTACTGCATTGATAATAACTGCAGGAACATTATTCCCTCCGATCTTCTCTGTTTCAAAAGTATTTCTTCTTTTAAAATCAAACGGATCAAGTGGATTATCAATTACCGGTGGTATTTCTTTGTGATTTGACCTGTTAGTGTAATGGTTCACAAGATCGAGGGCAACAGGGATCTCATTTTCAGGCTCTTCTGTAAGCGAAACTCTCACTGTATCTCCGATTCCGTCTTCAAGCAATGTGCCTATTCCAATTGCAGATTTTATTCTTCCGTCTATTCCATCACCGGCTTCTGTTACACCAAGATGTATAGGGTAATTCATCTTTTCATCTTCCATTCTGTTAATAAGCAGCCTGTATGCTTCAACCATTACTTTCGGATTGCTTGCTTTCATCGATAAGACTATTTCATGATAATTCAGTTCCTCGCATATCCTTACAAACTCTAGTGCAGATTCCACCATTCCAAGTGGTGTATCTCCAAATCTGCTCATAATCCTGTCAGACAATGAGCCGTGATTAGTACCTATCCGCATAGCTGTACCGTATTCTTTGCAGATTTTTACCAAAGGAGAAAATTTTTGTCTGATCCTTTCAAGTTCTGAATCATAATCTTTATCCGTATATTCTATTAAATTGAATTTTTTTTTATCGGCATAATTTCCGGGATTGATCCTGACCTTTTCGACGATTCTTGCTGCAGCTTCGGCAGCGTTTGGTGTGAAATGAATGTCAGCTATAAGAGGAGTTTGAAATCCTCTTTTCCTTAATTCATTTTTAATATTCTCAAGATTTTTTGCCTCGTTTATACTCGGGGCTGTGATTCGGACATACTCTCCACCTGCTTCAATGATTCTAATAGACTGTTCAACGGTTGCTATTGTATCCATTGTATCCGTTGTAGTCATTGACTGGACACGGATCGGACTACTGCCTCCAAGAGGAACATTTCCTATTTTTACTTCACGGGTGACATAGCGGGAATATGATGTAAGGTCATTACAATATTTTTTTGAAAAAATTTCAGTCTGCATAAAATCCTATCTCAGCTTTTTGCTTTCCTGAAACAGCACCTTCTTTTCTTCTTCGGAAAGACTCTGATATCCGCCTTCACTCAGTTTATCAAGTATCGCATCAATTTTTTCCTGTGCAAGCTTTTCCTGCGTTTCAAATTCTTTCTTATAATCAGTGACCTGAATATCCTGATATTTTGCATCTGAGGGATCTTCTTTTTTTGTTTTTGTTCCGTTTGTAAAAACCGGAGGAGAGTATGTTCTTTTTTCAGAAGATGTATATGAAGTGAACTTATCTTTAAATCCTTTATTCTCAAAAAATTTCATAGGTGATCCTTTATAATAAATTAACAAATATATTAATCCTATCACACCACCACCTAAATGTGCCATGTGTGCAATTCCGGAATTGCTTCCACCGGCAACTGAAAACAGTTCTATCAGCATGTACAGTATAACAAGATACTTTGCTTTTACAGGTATCAGTCCGTAAATGTATATATTCCGATTAGGGAATAAATAACCGAATGCAACTAGTATACCGTAGATTGCACCTGAGGCACCAACTGTCGGTCCGACAGTTGTAAATAAAGGTGCAATTAATAAATTACAGACACCGGCACCTACACCGCATAGCATATAATAAGTTAAAAATCTTTTCTGACCCCATGTATTTTCCAGTTCCGCACCGAACATCCACAATGCAAGCATATTCAGAAGAAGATGAAAAAACCCACCGTGTAAAAACATATAAGTAACCAACTGCCACGGATAAAAGCTAAGCTGAAGAATCTGACCATTCTCATTGAATAAAACCGGTTTCAGAGGATTCAGTGCGAAATATTTTGTAATAATTACATCAAAAGAAACATTTCCGACTGAATATCCTGAAAGGAGAAGATTGAAAATAATGTAGATTGTAACATTGGAAAGCAAAAGCAATTTTATAACCGGAGGAAATAAAGAAAAGCCTCCGAAGAATCCCGGTCTTCTGTAACTATTCATTATGATTTATGATTTTTTGTGCGTTTTCGTAATCCTGAACTGTGTCAATCTCAATACATGTGAATTCTGAAACATCTGCAGCGTATATACTGTTCCTTGAATCAGCATTATTTATTACTTCCTGAAAAGAAGCTTCATAGAACTCGTTTACATTATTTTCTATAGAAATTTTCCTGTCTAATATAGCAAATAGCTCCTTCATAAAATATCCCGAAAACTTCTCAATACCTATAGATTCACCTGCTGATTTTTCTATAGAAATTTCCTTTCCTATTTCAATTACCCTGTTTTCCCTGTCAAGTATAACTTTGATCTGTTCTTCATCCAGATTATCAGTAAAATTAACTGCCAGACAATTCTCATGTCCGGAAGTCAGAAGTAATGTAATGATCTTTTCTTCGAAAAGAATATCACTGTCAAGAAGAAGAATGTTTCCATTTATATGTTCTTTTGTCATCCATAACGAATAAGAATTATTATTGTTTTCATAATCCGGATTTGTTATAAAAATTTTATTGATTCCCGGAAACCTTTTGTTTACAAAATCCTTTATCAAATCCTCCTTATATCCCGTCACAAATATAAAATCATTTATGTTATTTGCCAGAACATTTTCAATCGTTCTTTCAAGCAGATTTTCATGCCCTATTTTTAAAAGACATTTTGGAGTAGTATCTGTAAGCGGTCTTAACCTTTTTGACATACCCGCTGCTAGTATAATTGACTGCATTTCTTTTTAGTTAATTAAGTTTGTTAAGTTTGTAAAGTTCATAAAGTTTGTAAAGTTTGTAAAGTTTGTAAAGTTCGTAAAGTTTGTAAAGTTCGTAAAGTTTGTAAAGTTTGTAAAGTTTGTAAAGTTTGTAAAGTTTGTAAAGTTCA
>CAZLOL010000153.1:0-8971 GCA_964561045.1 uncultured Ignavibacteriaceae bacterium
ACAATTAACATAGAAAAATGACAACAGACAGAAAAGTAATATTATACATCGCAACAAGTTTAGACGGTTACATTGCCAAACCAAATGACGACCTTGGATTTCTTTCAATTGTAGAACAAGAAGGGCAAGACTTCGGCTATGCGGACTTCGTAAAAACTGTGGACGCTGTAATTGTTGGACGAAAGACTTATGACAAAGTAATTTCTATGGGCTTTGACTTTCCACATGCAGACAAAGATGCATACATCATTACACGGACACCAAGACCAAATATCGGCTCAGTAAAGTTTTATACAAACGACCTTAAATCACTTGTTGACAAACTTAAATCTGAAAACGGAAAAAATATATTTTGTGACGGCGGAGCAGAAATAGTAAACGAACTTCTAAAAGACAACCTTATTGACGAGTTTATCATTTCTATTATTCCAATATTAGTTGGTAACGGGACAAAACTATTCAAAGACGGAAGACCTGAGCAAAAATTAGAGCTTGTTTCAACAAGACAGTTCGACAAAGGATTAACTCAACTTCATTACAAACGTGCAGACAAATAGTCGAAATATAAACATAAGACAAGAAGGCCAAACCGCTAACCTCACCTGCCCAAAAAGCGCTTTCGTTCTTACATCGGCTAAGCTCAGTTCAAATCTCAGACACATTTTTTTAGCACCGCCCTTCGGGTAGCTGCCTAAAAGTTAGTGTTGAACTTCGTTAATCCCTTAATGCGTTAATGGTCAAACTACCGGATGAGAAACATTTAATAATTTAAATAATGAAAAAATGAAAAGAGTAAATCTTTTACCGGCATTAATCTTTTTGACTATACTAGTAATTAGTGGCTGTAAAAATCCGAACAACATGACATCAGAATCACAATCTGCAGAAATATCTTCTGAAGAAAAGGAAATCATTAAGAAGGCCATTTCGAATAGAATCGAAGAGATCATTAAAGGCGCTAAAGAACTGGATGTTAATGCTGCATTAAATTCTTACTCAAATGATGCAGACTTTAGAATAGTAAATCCGGATGCTTCAGTTACAGACTTTCAAACAATGAAGGCCGCTCAGACAGAAGCATTCAAGACATTAGCATCAATGAACTTTAAGACGATAAAACAAGATTTTACATTTCTGACAAAAAACTTAGTCATATGCACCTGGACAGGCAGCAATGAGTTTGAGCTAAAATCCGGGGAGAAAATGAAAATTAACCCTTATGTTGGGACTATGATTTTTACGAAGAATGATAACGAATGGAAAATAATTTATGCGCATGAAACCACTGCTGCTCCTGTAAATATAGATACTAAAAAATAAATTAATGTGTGATCAAGCAAAACAACTGACATCGGCTTGCCTTAAGTTGTGGTATTTATCACGAATGTTGATGCTGCATTGCAGCGTAAGCATAAAAATCGACTGATAAAAATAACAGAAATTGATGTTCTATTTTTGGAAACATTATGTAATTTTGTTAAGATCAACAAAACAATATTGAACGAGATATTTTGAGACAAGGTTTTTAGAAGAAGCAGACGAGTTTATTTCCGAACTTGATTCTAAGACAATCAGAAAAATCTTTTACAATATAGACCTTGCCGAACAGACAAATGACTCAGGGCATTTAAAAAAACTTCAAAGTGACATTTGGGAGTTTCGAACAAAGTAGGCCGAGCTTCAAATAAGGCTTCTTGCATTTTGGGACAAGACAGATAACAAAGAAACTTTGGTGATAGCAACCCACGGTTTCATAAAAAAAGTTGACAAAGTTCCGGTAAATGAAATTGAACGGGCAATAAGACTTAGAGAAAAATATTTCAATATTAAGTAAAATAAATAATTATATGGCAACTAAAAAAATCAAGACTTATTCGCTTGCCGAAATGAAAGACAAGTATATCGGCAAAATCGGGACATCTGAGCGTGACGAATACGAGTATGAACTTCGCATGGACGTTTTAGGAAAGATGATCAAAACTGCAAGGCAGGAAAGGCATTTGACACAGGAAGAACTTGGACGACTTGTTGGTGTTCAAAAAGCTCAAATCTCAAAATTGGAAAGCAGTGCAAACAGCGCTACAATTGATACGATTTTAAAAGTGTTCAAGGCATTAAAAGCAGAGATAAATTTTAATGTAAAACTTGAAGAAAATTTTGTTAAACTCGCCTGACAGAATAGAAAGTGTTACCAGTAACGTTGTTTTGACAAAAGTGGCATTAGAATACAATCCCGTTTGACAAGATCATATAAAATATACGCAACCGTCATTTGTGTAAAGCCACCAACTGCTTTGAATAAATTTATAAGATTTTGTAAGTTTGTTTCTGGTATTTAAACCTTAGCGGTCATTGTAGGTGGATTTCACATTACTTGAAAATTTACAATTAAATAAAATGACAAATTATAAAGCAATTGTAAAAGTAAATACAGGAATGCCATATGCAGCATTTCGCAGAGATGTTGCTCAACATGATATTCCAAAAGATATCCCTCCGTTGATTGAAATTCTAAAGAATACACTTCAAAATGAAAATATTAAAACAAATGGAGAATGTTTCTTCAGATATCTGTCATGTACAGATGATGGACAAGTGACTATAGAAGTTGGCTTTCCAATTGAAAAAACTTATTCAAAATTTGAAAATATTGTAATTGGATCCTTTCCGGAAGGGAAATACCTTAGTGTGATGCATACAGGTGACTATAAAAATTTAATTAACGCGCATATGTATTTAGAAAATTATTCAAAGTCAAATAATATACCACTTAACGAAAGTAAAACAGCGACTGGTGTTGTATGGGGATGCAGAGCAGAAATTTACCTGACAGATCCGGCTCTTACTCCAATTAGTGATTTGAAAACAGAAGTTTTATTTCTTTTAAAATAAAATATTCTTGTTTTTTAGAAAACGATTCCGAAATACAACGAACCGCAAATACGGGTTTTGCGTCAGGCAGGGTGAGGTGGAAACTTGAAGTTTTGTGCTTCGCATCAAGTTTTGTAGTAAAGATTGTGGTATAGAAATAACTCCTTACTATTGATGCCTTCCCTTCCCAATCTGGCTAGCTTCGCGAAGCGGGGGCTTGAGAAAAAGAGAAAGACTCAGCTTGGGGAGAAGAGATAAGATGTATCAAACCGACAATTCCCTATTACTTATCTCCGGAAAGTTTGATAATTTCTTCCCGTGTAAATGATTTTCCGTCTTCGTATAGTTTAAGATATAAATTATCTTTCAGTTTTTCCTTAAGCAGAGAATTCATTTGTTCAAACCGGTGCGGGAACAGAACCTCCAGATTGATTTTTTTGGAAACCGTATATGATTCCAGAAATCCCAATATAGCTACAGCCGGTTCAAATTCATTTTGCTTGAAGTATGTTTCGCAGATACTGAATAAATTTGTAACCGTACGCTTATAATCCAATACTTCAAATGAGATCATAAGACTTTCTCTGAAATATTTTAATGCTGATTCATATTCTCCTTTGCTAAAAGCGATTAACCCCAGCCCGTAAATGGCTTTCAGATAATTGCGTTTATCACCGCTTTCTCTGCTGATGTTTAGACATTTATCAAAGTATTCTTTGCCGGATTCCGGCTCACCTTTGTTTATGAATAAATCTCCCAGATTCAGCAGAGATTCTGTAATTCCTTTACTGTTCCCCATTGATTCAAACAATTCATGACATTCTTTTAAAAGATTAAAAGCATTATCAAAATCTTTTTGTTTGATTGAAACCATTCCAAGGTTCAAAAGCGAAAGCGGAATGCCGTATTTGATTCCGGCATCTCTTGAAGTAATTAGACATTCATTATAAAGTAATTTAGCTTTTTCAAAATCCTCATTAAGGAAAGCCAGTCCTCCGAGATTATTCAGAGTTTGCGCAATTCCGGGTTTATTTTCGATTTCTTTTGCGATTTCCAGACATTCCTCAAAAAGTACAAAAGCCTGGTTATAATTTTCGGTATCAAGCATCAGGATATTTCCCAGATTACTGAGTGAACTGAAAATCAGATTTTTATTCCCTGCTTTTCTTGAAAGAGCCAGACCTTCTTCATTGATTTCTACAATTTTTTTCAGATCTCCTTTACCTCTTATAAGTGCATTTCCGATGTTGTTAAGTATTTGCGCTATTCCGTCTATATTATTCTCATCTTTGTAAATCTTAAGACTTTGTTCAAACAGCTCAATTGCTTCATCAAATTTACCCTGCTCAATCAGAACACAACCAATATAACTGTAAGCATTGGCTATTCCTGTTGAATGATCTGCATCTTCATAAATTTTCAGACTTCTTCGGTAATAATTTAATGATTTTTCATATTCACCGCTGTGTCTTGAAAGATTTCCTGCCTGTAACATCGCTGAGGCTTTTAAAAAACTATCAGTATCAGAATTGTTTTCTATAACTATATCCAGCCATCTCATTCCTTCTGAAATGTGACCACGCGAGTACCAGTATTTTCCCATTGCTCCAGATAATCTCAGACTCTCATCGCTGCTTCCTTTTTCAACCAGAATTTTCAGACATTTTTCAATATTCCCTGCTTCGTTTTCAAGAACTGTCATGCCTGATTTAACTTCTAGTCCCGTAAGTTTTTTATTTGCTTCTACAGCAGTTTCAATATAGAAATTTATATACTTTGCCGAAATATTTTCAAAATCAATCCGGTCTTTCAGTTTCTCCTCCCCGTATTGTCTTATTGTTTCAAGCATCTTATACCTCTCATTTTTTTCATCAAAAATGACAATAGATTTTTCAGAAAGATTCTGTAAAAGCATTACAATTTCAATTTCTTCCAGCACATCATCGGAACAAATTTTTTCGGCTGCTTCCAGACTCCATCCGGATGAAAAAACAGAAAGTCTTTCCCATAATATTTTTTCTGTTTCCGGAAGCAGGTCAAAACTCCAGTCAACAAGAGCTCTTAATGTCTGCTGTCTTGGCAGTGAAGTCCGGTTTCCTCCGGAAAGTAATTTGAATCTGTCGTTCAGTCTGCCGTGAATTTTTTCAAGTGATAAAATTTTTGTCCTTACTGCTGCCAACTCTAATGCAAGAGGAATTCCGTCTAACTGATAACAAATTTCCGCAAGTGCCGGTGCATTTTCATTATTTATCCTGAAATTTGAATTTACAGATAATGCTCTTTCTATAAATAATCTTACTGATTCATATTGTGTAAGCTGTTCAGCTGATTCTTTATCTTTAGGATCAGGGGTTTTAAGTGATAATGTCGAATGTATGAATTCACCTGAACATCTGAGAGCTTCCCGGCTTGATGTTAATATTTTTAATTTCCGAGAACTCTTTAATAATTTTTCTGTAAGATTTGCGCATGATTCGATCACATGTTCACAGTTATCAAGTATAATTAACAACTCCTTGTCTTTTACAAAATTTAATAGTGTATCTTCAACTTTCTCTTTAGGATTTTCCTGAATACCAATTGCCTGTGATATTGTCTGTGCAAGAAGTGACGGTTCCATAAGTGATGCAAGCTCAACAAACCAGATTCCGTTTTCAAATTCATCTATGATATCAGCAGCAATCTGAAGTGATAATCTTGTCTTGCCCGTACCTCCCGAACCAATTAGTGTCAGAAGGCGGGTTTGTTTTAATTTATTTTTTATCTGCTTAATTTCTTCCTCCCTGCCGATAAAGCTTGTAAGCTGCATAGGTAAATTATTTGGACGTGCATCAAGAGTTTTTAAAGGAGGAAAATCTTCCCGCAGTCCGTCTGCCGTAATCTGAAACAATTTTATCGGCTGTATTAAATCTTTTAGTCTTCTTTCTCCCAAATCACGAAATGAAATTCCTGATCCGGATATGTCTGCCGCCTGTATATAAACATCATTTGAAACAAGTATCTGCTCTCCGTAAGATGCTGACATTATCCTTGCCGTTCGGGCAAGCGTAATGTAACCCATATAATCCCTTCCGTTCCATTCAGAAGGACCGTTGTGAATTCCAATTCTTATTTTTATCTGCACTTCATCCCATTCTTCGGAAGCAAGATCTTTCTGAATCTGAACGGCTGCTTTCAGAGCATCAACCGCATTTTCAAATGCACAGCAGTATGCATCCCCTATCGTTTTAAAAACGAAACCATTATTGGATTCTATTGCATTATCAAGAATTTCATGATGTCGCAATAATGCAGCAGGCATCTTGTCTGCATATTCCTGCGAAAGACGTGTGCTGCCTTCTATGTCAGTGAAAAGAAATGTTATGTTACCGGATGGAGGGGTTTTCAAATTTAGATTTTTGAATTTAGATTTTTTGAATGATAATTTTAGTACAAAACAAAGTCTTACAAATCGCTGTAATTCTGATCTGAAATGAATTCTATTTAAAATTACTCATTCTTTAACTTTCTTTAACCACTTCTGAAGAATCAGTTCAAAGAATTTGATAGTTCCTTAATTAAAAAGACATTTGAAAAATAATCAATCAAAACATTGACAGCAATTTAGCATAGATTTTTAATTCAAAACAGACAAAATCAGCAGATAAAGTAGACTGACATCACTGATATGGAAACTGACATCACCGAAATGAAGACCGACATCAATACGGTTCTTAATTTATACAGAAGATTTTGCGGATTATAAAATGATTTAAAAGGTGTAGAGTTTTCTAAAATCATTTTTAATATCCTCATCCTGCACTTGCGTAAAGCCGCAGATTACTTTGATTAATTGCGCAGGATTTTGTAAGTTTGTTGCGGATATTTAATCGTTACCGGCAAGCAAAAAGAATGCCAAACCTTAAAATAGGTTGACACAAAAAATATATAAGTCAACAAAAGAGATATAAAAAAATACACCTTCTAATAAAATATAATAAATGAAAAATTATCTATTATATCCACTTCTTTCTTTTTTAATTCTCTGCAGTTGTAAAACTTCAAGTAACGAAGTAAATGCCAATTTAGATTTAATTAATGTGTCTAATGATAAGGTAAAGGTTGTTGTAAAACCAGCCGCAATTAATTCCTCTGCCATCACTTTTCAAGTGCCTAAAATTATTCCCGGCACGTATGCATTACAAGATTACGGCAAATATATTGAGGATTTTAAGGCATTTGATAAATCCGGATCCTTATTAACCGTAACTAAAAAAGATTTGAATACCTGGGATATTGCTGATGCCAACAAATTAGATCGGGTAGAATATTGGGTAAATGACACATTTGATGAAGAACTTAGTCGAATGGAAAAAAATGAAACTGTTCCCTTTTCGCCAGCTGGTACAAATATTCTTAAAGATCAAAATTTCTTCTTAAATCTTGGTGGCTTTGTTGGATATTTTGAGAATCAAAAAGAAACACCTTTTGTCTTAACCATTACCCATCCCAAAGAATTAGTTGGAACAACCGCAATGGTAGATGATGATAAAAGTGAGACAAAGGATGTTTTTAAAGCTTCCCGCTATGCAGAATTAATAGATAATCCAATCATGTATGCCAAACCTGATATTTCTACTTTTACTATTGATGATATGGAAGTTGTGTTACATGTATATTCACCAAGAAACCCAAAAGTTACTTCAGCATTCCTGATGCCCGCTTTACAAAAGACGATGATTGCCCAAAAAGAATATCTAGGTGCCATTAATACAACAAAAAGGTATGCTGTTTTGGTGTATCTTAAATCAAGAAGCGAAAATGACGCACAAGGAGGTGGTGCATTAGAACATAACAGCTCTACTTCAGCCACATTTGATGATGAAATAGAAGCTGACGGTCTTGATCATACTATTTCGCATGAGTTTTTTCACACACTTACACCATTAAATGTTCATTCAAAAGAAATTCAATTTTGGGATTTTAATACCCCAAAAATGTCACAACATTTGTGGATGTATGAAGGGTTTACAGAATACTTTTCCTTATTGTTTAAAACAAATAAACAATTGGCAGATGAGCAATCTTTATTTGATTTATTAACAGATAAAATTGGCTTCGCTTCTGCGTATAAAACAGAAATGTCACTAACAGAAGTCAGTAAGAATGTTGTGGATCCTATAATCAATAAACAGTTCGGAAATTTTTATAACAAAGGTACTTTGGTAGCAATGTGTTTAGACATTATTATCAGAGAAAAAAGTAATGGTAAAAGAGGTGTTATAAATGTAATGGGCGATTTATCAACACTGTACGGAAAGGATAAAGCCTTTGATGATGACCAGCTGATTCCCGAATTTACAAAATTAACCTATCCTGAAGTGGGCGAGTTTCTTCAAAATCATGTTATTCAAAATAAACCTATAGATTATAACTTTTATTTGAATAAGGTTGGATTAAATATTAATAAAGTTAAAACCCCTGTAAAAATGGCTTTTACATTAGGTGATAATATTTATTATAACGTAGATTCTATATCAAATAAAATATTTATTAGAACATTAGATGGCAAAAATGAATTTATAAAATCGGTAGGATTTCAAGATAAAGATCAAATTATAGAATTAAATGGGTTCAAGCCTGAAGGTGCAGATGTTGGTAAATTAGTTTCTATATTAGCTTATAACCTTAAAGAGGGTGATGAATATACAGCTAAAGTTATAAGAAACGGAAAAATAATAGAATTAAAAGGCAAGTTAAAACTAAATATAGTTGATGGCAACAAAATTGAATTTACAGATAAATCAAAATCTATATTAAAAGACCAGTGGCTTAAAAACTAAAAAATATTAGATTATTCAATTCAATATCAAACAGACTGAGAAGGTCATCCGATAACAGGCGTTTGGCAAAAAATCGGGTTCAGTGGTTAAGTGATGTTTGGAGCTTCGTACCAATTTCAGTACTCACAGACAGTTTAGTGCTTCGAAATCCGCTTCTTCGTCAAACGCCAAAATGTTAGCTGTCATTCTAAAAGACAGTAACAAAACATAGACAACAATAACAAAAACTACATGAGAAAAATAATTTCATTTATGCACATATCGCTTGACGGTTTTGT
>CAZLOL010000154.1:0-8896 GCA_964561045.1 uncultured Ignavibacteriaceae bacterium
CTTACAATGTACTCTTTTTGAAATTTTAATAAACCGGGAAATGTGTCAGGGAACATTTAATCGCTAAAGGTTAAATTCCCCAATGCACGCAACGAAAATATAATATAAAGAAATATGGAAACCACGCTGCTTACGGCGAGTTAATTCATTCTGCTTTAGCACCATCTCGAGAGTTTGAATAAGTGTAAATTTAAAATTGCCTGTTTATCATAATATTGCATTTATCTATTTCAGCAGGGTCATTTTTTTTGTGGAAGTAAATTGAACATTTCCTGAAGGAGCAATAAAGATCAGCCTGTAAAAATATATCCCGCTTGCAAAATTATTCCCGTTGAATTCTGAAGTAAAGTATCCTGCATTTTTAAATTCATTAGAAAGCGTAGATATTTCTCTTCCGGATATATCATAAATTATCAGGGAAATTCTTCCGTCAACCGGTATGTCATAATCAATCTTTGTAACCGGATTAAATGGATTCGGATAATTTTGAGATAAAGCAAAAGAAGACGGGATATCAATTTCAACATTATCTGACAGGTAATAATATTTGAAAATACCATTGAAATCAATTTGCTTCAATCTGTATCTGTAATTTCCTGCAGATAATTTTCTGTCTTCAAATGAATAATTATTCGGACCGCCGGAATTCCCGGATCCCTTTACAAATCCTATTTTCTTCCAGTCCCTTAATGTATCACCTGTAATTCTCATTTTTTCTACATCAAAACCTGAATTATTTTTTTCAAATACTGTTGACCAGTTAAGTGTAAGGTCCCTGTCTAAAACATTAAAAGTAAATGATGACAGCTCAACAGGAGTTATAATCTCTGCAATCTGCAAAGACACATTAAAATATTGCTTTGAAGGATCATCAGTCTGAATCTGCATTACAGCATTTTCTATAGAGCCGCTATTTGATGATTTTTCTAAATGAGATCTGTATTTAACTGAAAAAATACCACTGTCACCCGGCAGGATAGATCCGGGAGCATTATTGACCAATGAATAATTTTCAGGCTGAATTCCTGTGAAGGCTACACTGCTAATATTTAAATTAACAATTCCGGTATTTTTTAAGTAGAAATCTTTTACCAGAGAATCAGGAAAAATTAAATATTCTCCGAAATCCAATACCGAATCCTGCATGAAATATCGCCTTGCGCAAGGGCTTGCTGAACCTGAAGTTTTTGTGAAAGTAATTATTACACTGTCAAATTGCGCCTGGTTTCCTGTGAACTGATCATAATTCAGAATCTGCCAGTTTCCAAATGCATTAGTTCCGTTTAAGCCATTCAAAATATAGTCACCCTTAAATATGCCGTTTGTATATGGCGGAACGCTGTTTATCCAAAACTGATCTGATGAATCCGAGATTATGGCTCCATTGATATCAGCTCCTGAACCTCCATTGGAAGCGAATAAACATTTTTTATTATTGTTTGCATCAGAATTCGGAGAACATAGTTCTATGATCTCATCACTTATACTTGAATGATGTAAATAGATCTGAACTCTTGAATTTACAATTGTAAAATTATTGAAATTTACAGCTGGAGAAAATGTAGCCCCCGGATCTGCGCATATAAAAGATCCGATTTTATTTGATACAGTAGTAAAATTACCTATTGAGAAATAGCACAGCCAGGAACTGTTCGGAGCACCCCGGGGAAAAACCGACTGGTTATTGTTATAATCTTCTGCGCGTATATAGTATTGAACCTGTGTCTCAAATCCCTGGCAGGGAATAAGAAAAGTAAAATTATTTCCGATTATTGAGTTTGCATTAATCGAATCAAATGAAGACCAGCCGGAATTATTTTTGTTTAATCTGAATAACAACTTTGGCTGATTATCTCCTGATGAAGGAACCGGAGAACCATCCTGATCTGTAATTTCGGCTGTGACAATAGTAGGATAAGTACTCGAAACGGAATTAACATTTTTATGATTTATTGCAGGTGGTGTAACATCAGCTCCTGCAGCGAGTCTTACGGAGTTATATGCATTTACTCTTCCATATCCGCAATATTTATTCCATTTACCGTATGTTTTAGAAACTGAATAATCAAGATTATCTATTTTATCACATCCTCTGTATAATTTATCCGCAACTTCCAGTCTGGTCTGAGACGGATTTACAGATAACATTAAAGCCGCTATACCTGCCGCATTAGGACAAGATGTGGAAGTTCCACGGAATGAATCAAAATAATCACCTTCAAAACCCCAAGTATTGTTATATCCATAAACACTCTGAACATCTGTGGTATAACAAACAGTAGGAGCTACTACATCAAGGTCGCCGTTTTCATCCTCACCATAATTGCCACCCCACCAGTACTGATTTCCGGTTCCGGGAGCTTTTTTCTGATCCTGATTTGTGGAACCCCCGACTGAAATGACATTCGCAAGATATGATGGAAACCAAACAGAATTACGTCCGTCATTTCCTGAAGCAAAAAATATACAGCATCCCAATCCTTCTCTTCCGTTAAGAGCAGCATTGTTAATTGCAATAGTTAAGGTAGTGCTTGCAGTTCCGCCGGTCCAACTATTGCTCAGCACATCGAGACCTATTACTCTTGCCGTATCGAAAGCCCTGCTCATTTGTATAACTGAAGAAGAACCAACCAAATTAAATATCCTTATAGCCATTAATTTACATTCCGGAGCGACTCCTGCTATGCCGGCTGAATTATTTATCAATGCACCTACTAGACCGGCAGTACATGTGCCATGACCCCCAAAAAATCCGGAATCAGCCGGAACACCATATTTATTGTAAAAGGCATCGTATCCTGTCATTAAATGTCCGGCAGAATTAAAATCCGGATGTGTCGAATCAATTCCCGTATCAAGCACTCCTATCTTGATTGAAGCGCTCCCTTTTGTGAAATCCCATGCAAGATTCACATCCATATCAGCACCCGGAAGACCATTTACGATATCCTGATCACCGAAAGCAGAAGAACCGGTAGGAATAGATTGTCCGGAGTTATTCAGCGACCATTGTTTTGAATAGAAAGGATCATTGGGAGTATAATTGAGCAGGCAAAACTCAGGATATATGAAGTTTGGTTCTGCATATTCAAATAATCCTGATCTTAAATACAAATCAGAAAGTTCAAGAGCATTTTTTGTAACTCCATTATTTGACTTAAGCAAAAAACCTTTTTCATCTGAAACATTTCCGATTATGCGGACATTATTGCGGACATTTATAATATCAAGAAAATCTTTCTGTTTTATGTCTTTTAACTTTACTACAAATTCATCGGTAGGTATCTGAGAAACTCTTTTTGATTCACCGTAAAAAACAGGTGAGACAAATTTTAAAAAATCTTTTTTTGCGGAAACTACTGTTATAAAATTCTGAACTTCCGATAATGTTCTTTCTTCTTTGAAATTAATAAGATAGAAATCAGTTCCTACCTCTGTAATACTGCAATCGCAGTTAATAATTTCCGAAATTGTTTTTTCCTTAAATTCCTTTGTAAAAAAACCGGAATTTAGGACAATCGCTGCTTTATCCGTTCTCTGTTCTAAACTAATTTTATTTCCAAAGTAATAATAATAGTTTTGTGAGTGTAATATATTAACAGAGAATAATAAAAAAATTATTATAACTATCTTCTTCATTTCAGGCAAGATCGGTAATAATTAAAAAACCAGAAAAGATAACAAATTAAAATGTAATAAATTGCCTTTGGGGAAATCTACTAATTTTTCTTTTTTACTTTATCGTCATACAATTTGAGTATCTGCCCGACAGTAATCTTGTCATTCTTCAGATTATTCCATTTCATAAGATTCTGAACGGAAATATCATTTGATCCTGCAATTGTGGCAAGTGTCTCACCTTTTTTAACTTTGTAAGTCTTTTTAACTCCGGAAGTTTTTGTTGTATTCTTTTTTTGATTATCAGTATAAGCGGATACTGTGACTTTCAGCTTCTGTCCGACGAGTATTATATCATTACTCAAATTATTGAGCTCTTTGATTTCTGAAAGCGACATTCCGTAATCATCAGCGATCTTTGTCAGGTTATCACCTTCTTTTACAATATGCACGGAAGTTTTTGTATTAGCCTTATGAACTTTAAGTTTCTGTCCAACCATAATTTTGTCTGTTTCAAGATCATTCCATTCTTTCAGGTCATTCACGCTTACTCCGAAACTGCCTGCTATACCGGACAGATTATCTCCTTCGGATACTATATATGTTCTGGAATTAGTAGTATTTGAATTTGAAACTGTTTTTGTTTCAGGCTCACTTATCTGAGGCTCTTCAGTGACAGTTTCCTCAACATATTCTGTATCTTCATCAGATTCTGTCTGCTGAGTTTCAGTTTGATCTGTGGAAGACAGGTCAGAAGTATTTTGTACTTCTTCGGTTGTTGCAACGACATCGTTAGAAGTTTCAGTATTATCGCCATAAACATTTGGAGAAGATGATACTTGTTCAGTAGAAACTGTTTCAGGATTTGATGTAACTGTTTCCCTGTCCGGTTCAGAATCATTTCCCTCATCTTCATCATTTTCAGAATCTTTTACATCTGTTTTTACAGGTTCAGTCTTTAAATTATTATTCAAATCATCAGAGTTGGCAGATAAATCCGGATTCTCTCCAAAGTTTTCCTTTTTCCCGTAAAGTTTTTTATAATTTTCTTCAGACAGATATATATCAAGTTTTTGATTTGCCTTCAATAAATTACCATAAGATAAATTATTCCATAACCTAATGTCAGTAGGTCTTACATCATAATAAACTGCAATTGCACTCAGAAGTTGCTGTCTCCTGTATTCGTGCGAAACTTTTTTCTTGCCATTAGGGCTTCCAATTGTTCTGATGTCAGCCGGTTCATAGTCTTTAACTTTGTATTCAACAGCGGCAACACTTTCGCTGAATCCGGTTACTTCATTTCCTGCAAACTCAGGGGAAAAGTTGCTGCTCTTATCAATGTCAGATGAATTATTAAAATTAGCTGCAAAAGTATCATAACTCTTGTGCGGGATCCTAATTTGATAAGGTACGTCATACTGAGGAATTTCATCATTTATTATTTCTGAATTCAGTTCCCTGATAGTTTCAATATCCGAACCGCTAAGTTCTGCGATCTTCTGAAGTGAAATGCTGCATTGAATGTTAACCCTGTCAAAAGCAATAGGACTTCCGTATTCTATATCCTTGAATCCATACTCTTCCGGATTCCTGAAAATGAAAGAAAGCGCAATTATTGAAGGCACATAATTTTTAGTTTCACCGGGTAAATACGATCTCAAAGTCCAGAAATCTCTCGAGCCGCTTTTGCTGATTGCTTTCTTGACTCTTCCAGGTCCGGCATTGTAACCACTGAAAGCCAGATACCAGTCGTCAAAAGTTCTGTAAAGATCTTTCAAAAGATGAGCTGCAGCATCCGTAGCTTTTTCAAAGTCCCTTCTGTCATCTCTGTATCCGTCCTGATATAATCCGTAAGAGACACCTGTTGCCGGCATGAACTGCCACAATCCGACTGCGCCTGCCCGTGATACTATGGTAGGATTAAGTCCGGATTCCTGAACAGAAAGATATATCAATTCTTCAGGAGCATTGTTAAGTTTTAAAATCTTCCGCATCAAAGGGAAAAATTTTCCTGAACGGTAAAAACATTTATCCACAAACATTCTTCCTCTTTCCGTATTGGAAAAGAATTCAATATACTGTTCCACAGCTGAGTTTTTGATGAACGGAACATCGTTGCCTCCGGGAAGTGGATCTTTGTCAACACTTACGTGTTCAATCTTTTCGTAAGTTACAGGGATCTTTCGGGCAAATTCAAATACAAGACTTGTTTCCGAAATTTCAGTCTGAGTGATCAGATAATCTTCTACTATACTTTTGGCAAGCTCGTTATAATCCTGTTTCCAGAAGTAATTCTGATTTTGAGAAATCAGGGAATCGTCTATGTCCTGAAGAAATTTTAATGAAGCATCGAACGCATCTTTTGCTTTTTGATTATCTCCGGATTCATTATAGGTAAGAGCTTTCTTATACAAAGAAAATGCTTTTTGAAGATCAATATAAACAACCATTGAATCCTTTTCTCTTTTCGTAAGTTCCACTTCTTCTTCAGATCCTCCGCAGCCTGAATAGAACTGCGCAAACATCATTGAAATAATCAGAATAACAAAATAATAAAAGTATTTTCCAGTATTAAAAATGAATTTGTTTTGCATAATTCAATTTTTTAAATTTCATAAAAATAAATAACTTATATGTAATTAAGTAAAGTTATATTTTAGGACTTTCTTAAAATAAAAAAAGATTTTTAAAATTACAGTAAATAAAAGAGTATTTTAAAAGACGAGTCAGGCTCATTTTTTAAAGCTGATTATTCAGGAAATTATAAAAGTATGCATCATCTGAAAATAAAATATGGAAAAAAATTATACACTAATAGTTCCTCAGATTCTTACAAAGCAAAGAATCGATAAATATATTGCAGGGTTTATTGAAAATGCATCGCGCACAAAAGTACAGAAAGCTATTGATCTCGGATATGTGACAGTAAACGGTGAACTTGTCAAATCGAATTATCTGGTAAAGCCGGAGGATGAAATAGAGATCGAGCTTGAATATCCGGACAGGCAGGATGTCTTACCGGAAGACATACCTCTTGATATTATTTTTGAAGATGAATATTTATTGATAATAAATAAGCCGGCAGGCATGGTTGTGCACCCGGCTTATAAAAATTACAGCGGCACTCTGGTCAATGCAGTTATGTATTATGCATTAAAAAAGAATGATACGCTTTCAAGCCTGAACGGGTTTGAAAGAGCCGGGATAGTTCACCGTCTGGACAAAGATACTTCAGGCCTGATAGTTGTTGCAAAAGATGAGATAACTCACAGGAAACTTTCCGAGCAGTTTTTTCATCATACAATAAAAAGAGAATATAATGCAATAGTCTGGGGAAAATTAAAAAAGAAAAAAGGTGAGATCTCAAATAAACTGGGAAGAGATAAAAGAGACAGGAAGAAAGTTGCAGTTTTAAAAGATGAAGATGCCCTTGGAAAGACTGCGATTACAAATTATGAAGTTCTGACAGAATATGATTTTCTATCTCTGATAAAACTAAATTTAAAGACAGGAAGGACTCATCAGATAAGGGTTCATCTTGCAAGTCTCGGTCATCCGGTTTTCGGAGATGAGACATACGGAGGACGGGAGCCTCATTCCGTAAATCTTACTTCTGTTAAAAAAGCGCAGATCAGGAATCTTCTTGAGATCATGCCAAGACAGGCTTTACATGCCAGACTGCTGGGTTTTATTCATCCGCATACAAAAGAGGAATTCCTTTTTGAATCAGATCTGCCGGCTGATATGAAAAACATTATTTCTAAACTATGAGCAGATGATTGCATGAATACTGCGATCGTTTCTTTAACTCAACAAACTCAGTTCTTATTCATCATCATCATCTTTCTTTTCTTTTTTATCCTTCTTATCCTTCATATCAGTATTTTCTTTTGAGATACTTTCTGTTCCCGGATTCACTGAAGATTCCCAGGGAAGCTTATCCTCACGGATTTCCGGATGATGGATCCTGCCTCCGAGATTTGCAGTGTATGCCATCATTCCATTCACTATTAGAAGAAGGGCAAGTAAGAGAAGAGCAAATGAATTAGGCATCGTCTTTGGTTTTCTGAACAGAAACATGGCGATCAAACCTACAGCGCCGGCAATATCCATTGCAATAAAGCTGTACAGTGCAAAATCCTCATGTGAATCTATGTATTCCTCATCCACATCTTCATAATTACCCTCAATTTTTTCCTGGGCTTTGTCTCCAGTCAGATATACAGGAATAGTTATAAGTGCAGTCAGTATCAATATCAGCACGCTAACTTTCTTAACGTCATCGCTTTTTTTAAGTATTCCGATCAGAAGCACAAATATTGCTATGGCAGTTCCGATTACCGGGAAATGATTCAGGACAAGGTGAAGATGAGCGGCATTCAGCATAAAGTTTAACTCCTTTTTTTGTTTTATAAATTAATTAAAATGAAATTATATTTCAAATGTATAGAAAATTATTTATCTAAAAATATCTCTATTCAATTTTATATAAAAATTAAAATAAATGATTATGTAGGATTCATATAGAATAAATCATTTGAGAAAATTTCATAATGTATTGATATAGAAATACATCTTAATTATTTTGACAGGGAAAAAATTTATATATTAAATCGAAAATTATTAATGAAAATATTTTGGCTTTCCTGATTCAAAAGATAATCATCAATTTTCGAGTAAGAAAGTATATTGTATATTAATGATAAATAAAAAAGCATCAGACTGAAAAAAGAAAGTTAATTGCCTTAAGTTCACCATAAAGTGCAATAAATAAAAAATCAAAAATCATAAATCAATAAAATGAACATTCAGGGAAAGATAATCGAGATCTACGAAACAAAACAGGTAACCGATAAATTCAAGAAGAGAGAATTTGTAATTGAGTACGCGGAGAATGCTCAGTTTCCGCAATTTGTAAAATTTGAATTAGCTCAGAACAACTGTGACTTTCTTGATGGTTTTTCAAAGGGAGATTTTGTTGATGTACAATTTGACATTACCGGAAGGCCATGGACAAATAAGGAAGGTGTCACAACTTATTTCACAAGTTTAAAGGCATGGAAAATTCAGAAAGCAGAAAAAGATAAATCCAAAGAAACTGAGCCGGGTCCGGGATCAGGTCCGGATGAGGAGTATCCTTTTTGATTAAGTATTGAGTATTAGGTAGTAAGTATTGGGTAACGTGTATTGAATATTGTGTAATATTAACTAATTAAATCCTTAAATCATAAACTGGCATAGCCAGAACCAAAAAAGTTTTAAATGCTCGTTTTTT
>CAZLOL010000155.1:0-8860 GCA_964561045.1 uncultured Ignavibacteriaceae bacterium
ATCTTCATTTCTCTTCCCAGAATATCATATAATTTAACCGTTACAATTCCATCATTAGGCAAATCGTATTCAATAGTTGTGGCTGGATTAAACGGATTCGGATAGTTCTGAGATAAATTATATTTTACAGGAATTCCGATTATCACTTCTTCGGTTAGTTCAAAGTATTCGAAGTTACCGTTGAAGTCGATCTGCTTTAATCTGTATTTATATTTTCCGGAGTTCAGACCTTTTTCAATAAATTCATAATTATGGATCATAGATGATGTTCCGTTTCCTATAACAAATCCGATCCTGCTCCATCCATCTGGCGTTTGACCTTTGACGTTTGACCTTTCTACTTCAAAGCCCGAGTTATTAAGCTCTGTTGAAGTTGTCCATTTCAGAATGACATCTCTGCCTGTAATAACAGAATTAAATACAGAAAGCTCAACCGGAGCCGGATCATCAACATAAACATGTTTTGTACATAAAGTACTGTCAGGTGTAACCATATACAAAATGAAGTGGCCGTAATTATTTCCTGATTCCACATATATTGAGTCATTATGATTATTTGAAACAATTCTTGCCTGGGTTGATTCAAAATTAGAGATATCCCAATAAATATCAGAATTTAATTCAGCGATATACAAATTTGAAGAATTTCTGACAACATATTCCGGACCATTAATGCAGGAGGACTGTGATTCCCAGTAAACAAAAGCTGTGTCTTTGTACTTTCCCGACACAGCAACGACAGTATCTATTCCGGCATTTATTCCTGTATAACAATACTCAACATTCCCGCTGCCGTCAGAGATACCGCTTCCATAGCCGTCATTTGCTCCTTTAATGAAATAATTGATCCTTATACTGCTCATAGGCTGATTTAACTTATTAAAAATCTTTCCATTAACACAGACCTGTTCATAAATTTGTTTTATAGAAGTATTCGGGGCAACAGTCAGCTCTGATAAGGTTTTCTCCGGGATTCCGGAGCCATAAAACAAGTAAGCTTTTCCTTTAGTATTCTGATAAGCATGCGCACCGACTATCATGTCCGGATATGTGTCGCCGTTAATATCTCCTGCAGATGAAACAAACGAACCGAACATACTTACTGTCTCTTCGCCTGACATAAATAAGTCTGCCAGAGTATCCATATTTGCTCCACCATGAAAGATATATGCTTTGCCAGTCCTGTTATTATAATGCCAGGCTCCTATAAAGACATCGGAGTAGCTGTCTCCGTTGAAATCATCATTATTATATACCACAGCAAAATGATCTCCGGCATTTTCACCATTCAGTACAATATCAGGAATATTATCCGGAACTCTTGCTCCGTAATAAATAAATACTTTATTTGTGCTGTGATCCCCCCAATCATCTGTTCCAATCACAATATCGGAGTAACCGTCATTGTTCACGTCTCCTGCTGAAGTTGCATAAGCTCCGAAGTTGTTGTCAATTCCCTCTCCTGTCATTATCAGATCAGGAATATTGTTCATAGCATTTCCTCCAAAATATAAATAAGCTCTTCCTGTGTTATTGCCGTATCTGTAAGCACCGACAACTACATCTGAATATCCGTCAGCATTGACATCACCTGCACTTGATACTGCACATCCAAACTGATCATCTGTTGCTTCACCTGTCATCACTATGTCAGGAATATTATCCATATTTGTTCCGCCAAAGAAAATGTAAGCTCTTCCCGTCCAGTTGTTAAATCCTCTTGCTCCGACAATTACATCAGGAAAGCCGTCACCATTGACGTCACCTGCTTTTGCAACCTGCATTCCAAAATCATTGAATAGCTGTTCACCTTCCAGAACTAGATCAGGAATGTTATCCATATTAACTCCTCCATAGAAAATATATGCTCTCCCTTTAACTCCGGACCAGCCATAAGCTCCGATTATTATATCATCATAGCCGTCACCATTCAGGTCACCTGCTCCGGTAGCTGAATTTCCGAAGAAAGGATACCATGATGTTTCACCGTTAAAAATTACATCCGCATTACTGTCCGGTGATGAACTTCCATAGTATAAATAAGCTCTGCCGGTTTGTGAATTGTAATCAGGAGCACCAATTATAAAATCATCATAACCATCGCTGTTGACATCTCCTGCCGGATTTGTGCAGACACCGAAATAGTCATAAGTATTTTCACCTGTAAACGCAAGATCAGCAAAGATTTCATTATTTGTTCTAGCACCATAGTAAACGAATGCTTTTCCTTCTTTAGACTCTCCATTACTGTATTCTTCAGCACCTATAACTATATCAGAACATCCGTCTCCGTTAATATCACCTGCTGAAGAGACTGCATTTCCAAAATGCGCCGTGTGATTATTACAAGTCAGTACTTGTCTTCCTGAAGACTGAGGTCCTGAAGGGGAGCCATAGAAAATATATACTCTTCCTGTATCAGCGCTATTGTTAATGTAGTGAGGCGCTCCTACCAAAATGTCAGAAAAACCGTCAGCATCGATATCTCCTGCACCTGCAACACTCATTCCAAAATCTTCCCAGCTCTGAGTTCCGTAAGCAACCCAATTTGGAGAATTTGTAATACCTGAAGGTGATCCGAAATGTACATAAACTTTACCGGTACCGTTCCCGGTTAACCATTCACCAATTATTACATCATCAAATCCGTCATTATTTACATCTCCCGCACAATCAACAGCTGATCCAAACAAATCAACACCTGATCCGGATTTATACCAGTCAGGAGTTATAGATAATCCTGCAGCCGAACCAAAGAATATATTAGCAGCGCCGGTTTGTCCGTTGTATTCACCGATAATGATATCACCGAAACCGTCACCATTTATATCACCTGCTTTTGATATTGCCCGGCATTCAAAATATGGATATTGCTGAGAATAACTCCAGCTTGGAGTTGATGCTAATCCAATAGCAGAACCATTGTATTGGTAAACCCGTCCGGACCCATTAGATATAATAATATCGTCAAATCCATCTCCATTGATATCGCCGGCTGCTGTTGCTCTTCCAAAATAACCGCCTTCATTAGAAATCCAGCTAGGAAAGTCATGTAAACCATATGGCGAGCCATAAAATGCTTCGACACCCCAGCTTCTCTGATGAATGATAAGTATATCTGAGAAACCATCATTGTTTATATCTCCCGCTGTTGAAACATCTAATCCAAGGTAATCTGCATTTGCTGAACCTGACCTTGTCCAAATAGGATTCGGAGAAAGTCCTGTTCTTGAGCCATAAAACAAAAAGGCTTTACCCTGATAAATATAATTACCAGTATAATTATGAGCTCCGATTATAACATCAGAATAACCATCTCCATTAATATCACCGGCTGAAGATACTGCAAATCCCAGCAATGCATTTGAATTATTACTTTCATATTCCCATCCGGGAGTACTTGAAAGAGGGTCAACTGTAACAGGATATATCGCATCACGATCATTTACTTTTATCTTAAAACCATGAGGATCCAGTTTTTCAAAATTAGAAGTAAGTTCCCTGCCATCTGCATCCCAGGCTTTCAAAGAAGAATACTGCATTTGCTCAGTACCATCTTTAGAGCAGAAAGTAACTGATTTTTTGTTTACAGACATTCTTAATTTTGTCGAAACCTTTATCTGTAGACTCAATTCATGCAAGGGTTTTTCTTTAATGACAAAATCCTGCCGCATTCCTTTAAAAGTGTTTGTATAATTAATCCTTATTTTATCATTTTCTAACAGGACTGAATTTCCTGTTGCCGACAGCTGTGAGTTTTTAATTCCCTGCTCATAATTCTTAATTCTTAATTCCACACTCCAGTCTTCAACCTTTTTATATTTTTTGTCTTCATCACTCAGCAAATCATCATTTATGTCAAACAAAGGTATCTTTGTCTGCATTGTCCTTGCCGTGAATCCGTTATTATGATAAGTGAAGAGAAGATTGTTAGCCCTGTTGGGCGATTGATAAGCGATAGCATTTTCGCTGTAAGTAATGTTATATTCTTCCTGCCGGATGTTTTTAATAGCTTCAGAATACCAGTCATTGCTGATATTCATTTTACCGGCATTCTCTATATTGTTTTGTGAAGTTTCATTGATGTTGGGCTTTGTAGAAAGGTAATCCGGACAAGACAGGCTTAGTGTATTGTCAGTATTTGCTAAGTATGGTTGTTCCTTCTGATTATCTATGGGTGGAAAGAAGCTAAACAAAACCAATGAAACCAGTAGTATTAACCGTTTCATGATTTTATAAATTTTAAGTTGTGAACTAAAATCCTTAAATGAACATTTGTAATAATCTAATCAAACAAAAATAATCTTATCTTGTTTGAATTTTACTTTCTTCATCATTAAGTTTTAATAATTTATTCATATTGATTTCCAGATAAAATTCAGAAATTAATGACAAAGTACTGCTTCGAATAATAGTTTCCAAAATTTAATTTTCAGGAGAGCAAATACTCATTAAATCTGTAAAAATGCTTATTTTTCCTCCCGAAACTTTATTTTCAAAACATGACAAATGTCATAAAATAATGAAATCATTAATCGTATTTTTGTACAGGTAATAATTCAAAACAATGAAAGTTTTTATGATATGACAGACATCACCAAATGTTAATGCTTATTGTATCTGGTCTTTAAAAAATTTATCATTAAAGTAATTAACATTCAGATATGCCTGACATCAATTATAAAATACAATTGATAAATTAAAATTTTAAAAACCATCATGAAAAATAATCCGGATATTCCAGCCCGAAGGCTTGACTTCGGAGCAAGAAGAGGCGAATACTTTGATGTTAATGATATTCTTAAACAGGTGAAAGCACAGGACAGCATAATAACAAACAGATTCGAGAAACTTGATACAATATACAGAACTTTATGTGCCGTACTTTTTAACTTTGTTCCGACAAGCGGACATCCCGGAGGATCCATTTCCTCGGGCAGGTTCGTTTCATCTGTATTATACAACAATCTTGATTTTGACATAGCAAGACCGTTTGCAGATGAGAATGATCTCGTAGTTTATGCAGCCGGACATAAAGCTCTGGGGTTGTATGCTATGTGGGCACTGCGAAATGAAGTTGTCAGAGCTTACCAACCTGAACTTCTTCCTGCGGAAATATTTCAACTCAGACTCGAAGATCTGCTTGGGTTTAGAAAGAATCCTGTCACGGAACTTCCGCTGTTTACAAAATTCAGATCAAAAGCTCTTGACGGACATCCTACTCCCGCAACACCGCATGTAAGAGTTGCAACCGGAGCAAGCGGCGTCGGTATACCTGCTTCATTAGGACTCGCTCTCGGAGCGCTGGATTATTTCGGAGAAAATGCTCCTAAGATCCATATCGTAGAAGGTGAAGGAGGAATGACACCTGGCAGAGTTGCAGAAGCACTTGCAGCAGCGTCAGCAATGAGAATTCACAATGCCGTGCTGCATATTGATTTTAATCAGGCTTCTATAGATTCGAACAGAGTCTGCAGGGACGGTGAACTCAAAGGCGATTATGTGCAATGGAATCCGATGGAGCTGTGTTATCTTCACGACTTCAACGTCATATTTGTTGATGACGGAAAGGACTTCGGGAAAATTGAAGCAGCTCAGTCGTTTGCTTTATCACTGGAAAATAAAATGCCGACAGCTATTGTTTACAGAACAGTAAAAGGATGGAAATACGGTATTGAAGGCAGAGCTTCACATGGAGCGGGACATAAGATGAATTCGGAAGGTTACTATGCCGCATGCAAAGAATTCGAAGACACATTTAATACGAAGCTGCCTCATGTGTCAGGACAGCTGACACCGGAACAAATAGAGAACTGCTTTTATGATTCACTCCTTGCAGTAAGAAGTGTCATAGAGAATGATAAGGATTTTACTTTCTTTGCAGATTCAATACTAAAAAGCAAAAAACGGCTGACGTCAAAAAACAGGAAACCAAAAGCGAATGGACCTGAGCTTAAATTAATTTATAAAGAAGGCGCTATTTCAAGTGATCATACACCGGAAGAACTGAATGTCATTCCCGGAAAGACAACGACTTTAAGAGGAGTGCTCGGTTCATCTCTTGGATATATGAACAAGCTGACGAACGGCGCATTGATAGGAGTTGCTGCCGATCTCATCGGCTCCACTTCCGTTAATCTTCTGGGTAGCGGATTTCACGAAGGTTTCTTTGACGCGGTTGATAATCCGGATTCGAGAATTCTTGCTGTCGGAGGAATCTGTGAAGATGCAATCGGAGGAATGATGGCGGGATTATCAGCTTACGGCAGGCATATCGGCGTGAGTTCTTCATACGGGGCTTTCATTTCAGCAATGGAACATACAGCTGCAAGACTGCATGGTATAGGAGAACAGAACAGGATAATGCATTTCGGTGGACAATACAAAACCTGGATTCTTATAAATGCTCATGCAGGATTAAAGACAGGCGAAGACGGACCGACTCACGCTGATCCGCAATGTCTTCAGCTGATACAGGAAAATTTTCCGCCGGGAATCCTGATTACTCTTACTCCATGGGAACCGGGGGAAATATGGCCTCTGCTTGTTGCCGGAATTAAACAGCGGCCTGCTATACTTTCTCCTTTTGTTACGAGACCAAATGAACTGATAATAGACAGGGAAAAGTTAAATCTTGCTCCTGCAACTGAATCAGTTAAAGGTGTATATGCTTTGAGAAAAGCTGATCCGGAAAGGCATATTGACGGATCGGTAATACTTCAGGAAAGCGGAGTCACTCTTGAGTTCATTACTAAAGTACTGCCAAGATTAGATGAGGAAGGATATAATATTAATGTTTATCATGTATCAAGCGCTGAACTTTATGATGCGCATCCGAAGGAAGAAAGGGAAGCATTACTCCCCTATTCTGTAAGAAGAACTGCTCTTGGAATAACGGGCTTTACTTTACCTACTATGTATAAATGGGTAACCGGGTTTGAATCAAGATACAGGATACTGCATCCATTCAGGAAAGGATATTATCTCGGAAGCGGCACAGCCGAGAGTGTACTGCATCAGGCGGGACTTGATGCTGAGTCTATCTATGATGAAGTTATAAAGTATATTGAAGCAAACTCAAAAGCTGAGATATTGCTGGCAGATTAATTCTGCACATCAATATGTTTGAGAATGTCTCAGTAAAAACACATAGGTTAGAGAGTATCACAGAGAAAATACTATGATAAATAAATTTCATGATTTATTTACTAAACTAAGTAACGGAATTATAAAACTTTATATTCAAGTGTTTTTAAAAATTAATCTTTGTTTATCTCTTTGTTAATGTACCTTTATTATGAGAGATTTTGATACAGAATCAGCATCGCAGAATGACAAAATTCGATGGATTTTCAGAAGTTAATTAAAAAAAATGTCTCGGTTAATTTTAATAATAACTCACTATGATAAAAGATGAGAACCAAAGTCCGGCGGGACTGTATAATCGTCCTGTTCAGCGAAGATTTCACATGATGGCAAAACCCGGCGGTTCGACCTGTAACATTGACTGTCAGTATTGCTTTTATCTCGACAAAGGAGATCTTCAAAATGGTCCCGGATCAGGCAGGATGTCAGATGAAGTTCTGGAAAACTTTATCAGAGAGTACATTGAAGGAGTAACTGCAAATGAAATTGTATTTTCCTGGCAGGGCGGAGAGCCGACTATGCTCGGACTGAACTATTTTAAAAAGATTGTCGAGCTTGAAAAAAAGTATTCAAAACCAGGGCAGAATATAAATAATGATCTTCAGACTAACGGCATATTGTTAGATGACGACTGGTGCAGGTTTCTAAAAGAAAACAACTGGCTGGTGGGAATCAGCATTGACGGACCGCGCGATATTCACAATGCTTACCGTGTCACAAAAAACGGAAAGCCGACTTTCGATCTTGTAATGAATGGAATTAAATTGATGAAAAAGTATCGTGTCCCTTTCAACACACTCACCTGTGTCAACCGATTAAATGCAAAACGTCCGCTTGATGTTTACCGTTTCTTAAGACGTGAAGTACAATCCACATATATTCAGTTCATTCCGATCGTTGAATACAAAGGTTTTGAAACAACTGCTCCTTACAGCTGGGATTACAGCAGGCTTCCAGTTGACGGATCTCCAGAGTCCAGACCTGATCATCCTGATTCAATTGTTGAAAACTGGTCTGTAGATCCGGATGATTACGGCTACTTCCTTTCAAAAGTATTTGATGAGTGGCTGAACAGAGATGTTGGCAAGGTTCTTGTGAATCATATTGAAACACTGGTAGCTCAGCACCTGGGACTGCCTTCACAGATTTGTATTTACAGCGAATTCTGCGGCAAAGGTCTTGCAGTCGAAAATGAAGGAAGCGTTTATTCGTGCGATCATTTTGTGTATCCGGAATATAAACTTGGCAATGTTAAAAATGATAATCTTGCAGGTTTGGTATTCTCACCCGTACAGACAAAATTCGGATCGGATAAATCTGATCAGCTTCCCGAATACTGCCGCAAATGCGAGTACCTGACTGACTGCTGGGGTGAATGCCCGAAGAACAGGATATTGCGCACTCCCGACGGTGAGCCCGGACTTAATTATCTGTGCAGAGGATTAAAAAAATACTTCAAACATGCAATCCCTGAAGTGGATAAGATCGTTGCTGGATTGAAGCAAAACGGGATTAATCCGGCGGGTAAAATGAAGGGGAGGTAGATTAATTAGGAATTACGAATTACGAGTTACGAGTTACGAGTTAGTCACTTACAAGTTAAATTTTACTCAAAATGGTAAGAAAATTTTTTAACAACTAAGTTGACAGCAATAACCACTGAGTTGCACAGAGTTTTTCACAGAGTCTCGCAGAGTTCTTTACTCCTTGAAAC
>CAZLOL010000156.1:0-8850 GCA_964561045.1 uncultured Ignavibacteriaceae bacterium
AAGAGAATGTTTCTGATAAAATAGTTTTAACGGCGTTATGGTGTAATAGAGGAAGAACGACCCGGGTGGCTGGAGAGCCATCCGGGTTTATTATTTCAAAACATTCATCAGCATATATTATTTCAAGAATTAAAAATCCTGCTGCTGCTGAAATAAATAGAATCTGTAAAAAAACCCTGCTCAATCAGATGATCAAATGAACAGGGTTTACAATGCTAAATATTACTTTTTAATTCATATATTATTTTAAAAGCAGCATCTTCTTTGTATCCTTAAAATTAGCCTGACCTGAAACTTCAAGTCTGTAATAATAGATTCCGCTTGCAAAACCTGATGCATTAAAATCAATGGTATAGTATCCGGCAGGCTGATTGTTATCAACAAGCCTGGTTAACTCTTTACCCATTGCATCATAAATTGTCAGATTTACTTTTCCGTCATATGGTACAGAGTAATCTATCTTTGTATTAGGATTGAAAGGGTTAGGATAATTCTGATTTAGTTCAAAGCTTGACGGAACTCCTATCACAACTTCATTTGACAGGTTATGATATGCAAAGTTTCCGTTAAAATCGATTTGTTTCAGTCTGTAATTGTAAGTGCCGCTGTTTAATCCTCTGTCTGAGAAAGAATAATCTCTTGATGTTGTAACTGTTCCGTTTCCTGCTACTTCTCCGGCTTTTGTCCAGTTACCGCTTATACTCCTTTCTATTTCGAATCTTGCATTGTTCAATTCACCGGCAGTTGTCCATTCAAGCATAACATTTCTTCCGGTTACACTGGAAGTAAATGATGACATTTCAACAGGCAATGGTGCCTCAACAACATATGTAACAACTTCAGTTGATGTGAGTCCGTCAGAAGCATTAATATTCATAATTATATTGCTGTCAGTACCGGAAAAAGTAACAAAGTGAGTTCCAACCTGACCAACTCCCGGATTCCAGGAAACATCAAATGTACAAGTTAAACCGTTTGTTATAACTACGTTCATTCCGGAAGGAACTCCTGTAACTGATCCTGTAACAATCTGAGTTAACTCAGGCGCAGTAAAACCATATTGTGCACTGTAGGGGGTTCCGGCATTTAAATTTACGACTCCTGCCGGGAAGTTTTGAGCTACAGGAGCAATGTTTCCTGTATCCGATGCATCAAGGCAATATCTTTGGCAATCAAGATAGCTTACACCGTTGGTATCTATAGCCGGTCCGCCGTAATATGTACCCGGTCTGCAGAATCTTCCCAGGGTAGCATAGTCAATTCCGTTTCCTTCATTAACTCCGATTGTAGCAGCAGTGGATGGAGGTCCGAAACCGCCTGATCCGCCTGATGCGTCACCTGTTGTCCATTCGCAGTCACTATAGCTGAAACATATGTTATTCCCGATTCCAACAACCGGATCTAATCCGTTGCTGATTATTAACTGGAAGGTGTTTCTTTTGTCAATATGATTTCCAAAATAACCTACACTGTCCCACGTGATAGTCAGTCTTGAAGCTTCTAATTTATAATAAACTAAACCGCTTCCTAAAGGTCTCGTATCTACGTCTGCAAAAAACGGAGCTACTATTGCTCCGAAAGCCGTGCTTGGAAATGCTGATGGCGTGAATGTTGATAAAGGTCCTGAGAAAGTAATATTACCGTTATTGTTAATGTAGCAACTAGTATAAACTGTTCCATATAAATTAAAAGAAAAACCTAATGGAATTAACGGAGATGAACCGTCATCATTCCTGTATGCAGGAGGTGCACCATTAGTAAATGGAACTATTGTCCAGGTTGCTGAATCAAAAGGTTCTTTTAAACATGTCGGACGGTTCTGTGGTCCGCAATTTGATATAAAAGGAATACTGTTTTCATTTTTTACAGGAGCTCTTGGTGTATAATCCGGCGCGACCTGCGTTCCTATCAATGCTCTTTTTTGTGCGTCATAAATAGCATTATCCTGAGCATTTAAAATATTTATTGATGAAATCAGGATTGAGAAAATAAATATTACAAATAGTATAATCTTCATAATTTGTTCTTATTTAATTAATAAAAAATTTTTAGTTTATTAGTTTAAGTTTATAGAAATGAACCTGAAGCGAATAAAGAAAAGTTAAAAAGGAGGACTTTTATTTTTTGAAGATAACCTGAATTTCTCCATAATTACTAATTCCGGAAATTGATTTGCTGATTTTAATTACATTATGGTTCAAATGCAAGTTAAAATTCATTTTAAGACTAATCGAAACTAATTGAAACTCATTGCTATTCAAAACAATTTATCTGCTTCAAATATTATTACAAATTAAACCCGATTATCTCCCAACTCTGCGTATATGTTTTTTCCCGGACTCTGAGAGAGAGAATAAAATAATTCCGGAGTTTACCGACGCTTCTTATTTATTTTAATCTCATCTATCTTGCTGACAAACCAGCTCATTGCAAATACACCTAATTTGCTGATCCTCTTATTTAAAATAGCAATATTATCATCGCTCTTACCGGTTTTTATTTTCAGCAGCAGAGAAAATGCACTCATAAATTCCACGCTGCTTCCTTTTCTGACATCAGTAATTTCTTTAGAATTTGCCAGAAAGTGTTTGAATGAGTCAATAGCAGAGAATGCCTGTTCTATATACTCTAATTCGTAATAAATAATCAGTTTCAATTTCTTCATATCTGTTTTAAAAAGGAAATCATCAGTCTCAATTTTTGATATCATTTCAAGAGATTTTTCAAAATCATTTCTGAGAAAATACAGATACGAATTCGAGATCAGGACTATATCCTTTCTGTTCTCCTGTTTCAGCAGTTTCGAGTAATCCTCGATCATTAATTCCAGAAAATCTGCATCTTTGAACAATACAGTAAGCGCTTGAATGTTTCTGTAATCCGAGATAAGCAGGAACTCATTTTCCGAAAGTGAATATGCATTATATTTGAGCATTATCTTATAGACTTCAAGCATCTCCTTTGAAAAATCGTCTCCGTAACTGACGATATTTTCGCCGCAAACATTTATCAGATGACAAATTATCCTGAACTTTTCTTCCCGGTCATAGTCAGCAACATTATTAAGAAAAAACTCTTTAAGGATAAAATAGTTTGCGGTATTTTTCGGCTCTTTGATTGTCTTTAAGATCAGGCTGTGCAGTTTAGTGATAGGTTTGAATTTATCCCCGGCTTTATCAGCAAGATCAAGCATTTTGTCTATATCAAAATTTTCCGCAACAGTCTCAATAATATTTTTAGTATCTTTTTTGTAAAGTGTATGAGTTGTTGTAAAATTCGAACATCTCATCCATGTATAATCCACCAGAAACCTAACGGCAGACATCTCATAATAATCATCCCAGTTATCACGAAGACTCTTATGATCATTATTAACAATAAATAATGAGTTCTTAAGATCAAGAATGTTCTTGTATTTAGAAAAGAAATTTTTATTTACGGAAAATCCGGGTAACAGAGTGGATTCAATTTTATTAAATAATTTTGCGGATTGATTCAAAAGTCTTTTCTCATAAAGTCCTCTGGAAGCAAGCAGACCGGATTCCACTTCATCATTTTCAAGCATATTGTACATAATAAAATCCTTGCATGCTTCCGTAAGATCTGAAATAAAATTCATTATCTTTTTTTCACTGAATTCCTCGCCGGGAAACAAATTAGCAAAAGCCTTTTCTCTGATTAACTTTGGAGAATCGAATTCCGGGTGATACTGAATAACATATTCAAACAATATGACGATGTTTCTTCTTGATTTGACAAAAGGAGATCTGAGGAATTTCTTCATACTTTTTAGCTCTTCCTTACTGAATGTTCTCAGTATTTCAATTAATGTTGTGTCTTTCATGAATAAATTTAATTCTAATTTGTGAGGAAATCAAACCTAAAAAAACTTTGATTCCGAATCAGAATCATGGATTTATATAACTGCTGCATTTTTTATTGTGAGGAAACAGGAGAAAAGTTTCTTTTGAAAAGGAATAGAATCACGTTATGTTTGTATCAAATTTAATTATCAACTTTAAACAAAATCAAAATGAAAAAGACATCAAATCCAAAACAGGTTTCAGAGAAGAAAAAAAAATATCTGACTGAAAGAAGATCTTTCGAAGATCTGCCCGATTTATTTATTCCGTTCAGATTCAATATTATGCACGATTATCCTCTTGTTGTCAATCACAGATTATACAAGATCAGAAATACACGAGCTAAAAGAATTTTAAAACAGCGTTAAAAATATTGCTTGAATTTTTAAGTCAGCAATAAATAAATGCGAAAGAACTATAAAAGATTGAACTAGATAAAAGGTTACTGAGAAGCCGTCCGTCACTCTCCGGAGTCGGAAGAACAGGCGGGCGGTTTATTCAAATGCAAATTTCAAATGTCAAATTTCAAATAATATTTAAAAAACTTTAAACAAAATCAAAATGAGAACAATTATCAACTTTTTAGTGATCAGTTTTATGCTGATTGTGAATACGGGTTATTCACAAACTTTTGAATGGGCTCAAACTACTATTGGATTTAGTAATTCTGGAGAGAAAGAAATTGCAGTAGATAGAGACGGTGCCGGAAATGTATATATAATGGGAACATTATATGGAACAATTACTTTTGGATCAATAACACTTTACGGAATTGGTGATATTTATATAGCCAAATACGATTTAGCAGGAGTAATTCAATGGGCTGTGAAAGCCGATGGAACTAATTATTTAAAGGGATATGAAATTGCATGTGACAATGCAGGAAATTCATATATTACCGGAACTTATATTGGTACGGCGACTTTTGGAACAACAACACTGAATAGCCTGGGGGGTCGCGATATTTTTGTTGCAAAATATAATACTTCAGGAAATTGTCTTTGGGCTAAATATGCTGGAAGTACTAGTTCTGAGTGGGGCTTAACAATTGCTATTGATAATTCCGGTAATAGTTATGTTGCGGGAAATTTTCTTAGTACTATATCATTCGGCTCTTCCAGTGTTACAAGTAATGGAAGTTCAGATATATTTTTGGCGAAATATACATCAGCCGGAAATTTTGATTGGGCAGTGAGCGGAGGCAGCGGAAATCATGATGAGTTTGCCGGTGTGACTGTGGATCCTGCCGGAAACATTTATTTAAACGGAACGATTAACGAAACAGCTAATTTCAGCGGCCTTATACTTGTTCCCGACGGTGAAAGTGACAATTTTATTATCAAATATAATTCAAACGGAACATTAGCTAGGGGAAATACTGAAGACGGATACGATGCAATAGGAATTGGAGTGGATAACAATAATGACAGTTATACATTAAGTAGTTATACTATTTCCAAACATACAAGTACCGGAAATCCCGATTGGACAAGATCATGGACTTCAACCGGGATAATTTACGGGTTGGATATAAAAACAGATTTCAACGGCAACAACTATGTTTGCGGCATATACTACGGGACAGCTTCCTTTCCACCTTACTCAATAGTAAGCTCAGGTGGTACAGATATCTTTGTTGCCAAGTATAATAGTGATGGTGAAATCCAATGGGTAAATAGCTCCGGAGGACCCGGCACAGCTTATGCACGTGACATTTCAGCCGATCTGGCAGGAAATGCTTATATTGCAGGTGAATATTCAATCTCAGAAAATTTCGGAAATACAATTTTGAATTCTCGGGACGGCATTGATGCGTTCGTTGCAAAAATTTCGGGAGGAGCAAATCTAATTACCGGTAAAGTATATTTTGATTATGATAATAACGGAATTCGTGATATGTCTTCAGAACCTGTTTACCCCAATATTGTAGTTTCTTCATCACCTGGATCATCTATGGTCTCTTCAAATACTTCAGGAGATTATTATTCATTTTGCGGATCTGGATCAAACTCAGTGAGCATTCTTTTTCCCCCATTATATTATACTCCTAATCTTGTTTCTCATTCTATCAATTTCTCAGGATACGGGAATATAAGTGAAAACAATGATTTTGGATTATATCCTACTCCAAATATAAATGATCTAAGAGTTACACTTACTGATGCTGCGAGAGCTCGGCCAGGATTTCGTACAACACAGCTACTTACTTATAAAAATGTCGGCACAACAACTCTTTCAGGATCAATAACTATATTGTTTGATAACGACGAACTTAATTTTATTTCAAGTAACCCTGCAGAGTACAGTGTTGCTTCCAATTTAATAACATGGAATTATTCTAATATTTCTCCAAATGAAGAGAGGAGAATTTTAATAGAATATAGTCTCCCTGCTTCTGTCCCTATAGGTACTCATCTTACTTCTACCGTAACTATAAATCCTATATCGGGAGATTATGCACCTGCGGATAATATCTATAATTTGAATCAGGTTGTAACAGGGTCTTTTGATCCGAATGACAAAAGTGTCGAACCTGTCAGCAATCTGTCTCTGCAGAATATTCAGGATGAGGATTCGCTTACTTATACTATAAGATTTCAAAACACCGGCACCGATACAGCTTTTACGGTAAAAGTTACAGATACATTAAGTTCAAAATTAAATATCCCTACCGTTGAAACTATCTCTTCAAGCCATGATTACAACTTCAGCATAAAGAATGGTAATATTCTTATTTGGACTTTCAACAATATTCTTCTTCCGGACAGCACGACAAATGAAGTATTAAGTCACGGGTTTATTAAATACAAAATTAAACCAAAAAATAATTTAGTGATTGGTGACGTAATAACTAACTCAGCAAATATTTACTTCGATTATAATGAACCGGTGATTACTAATACCACAGTGACTGAGATAGAAGAGAATACTTCATTTGAGTTCGCACCTAAAGTTGATTTTGCATCAGGCATTAATCCAATTTCCGTGTGTTCCGGTGATATAGACGGTGACGGTAAATCAGATTTAGCTGTTGCCAATTTAAACAGCAATACTCTTTCCTTACTTCGCAATACATCTACTTTGGGAAATATAAGTTTTGCAGAAAAAGTTGATTTTACTACAGGTGAATATCCCCGATGCGTAAGTATAGGTGATATAGACGGAGATGGAAAGCTTGACCTGGTAGTAGCTAATTATAACAGTAATACTGTATCTGTATTTCGCAATACTTCTGTTTTGGGAAGTATAAGTTTTGCAGCAAAAGTTGATTTTGCCACAGGCATTAATCCCCGTATAGTTAGTATAGGTGATATAGATGGAGACAGCAAGCCTGACCTGGCTGTAGCAAATAATAACAGCAATACTGTTTCTGTTTTACGGAATGAATCCGCAGCCGGAACAGTGAATTTTGCAGCAAAAATTGATTTCGAAACAGGATCCTTACCAAACTCCGTTAGCATAGGTAATTTAGACGCGGACGGCAAGCCGGACTTAGCTGTTGCTAACTATAACAGCAATACTGTTTCTGTATTCCGCAATATATCTACTTTGGGAAATATAAGTTTTACGGCAAAAGTTGACTTTACAACAGGCACTAATCCCTATGACGTGAAGATTGGAGATTTGAATGGAGATGGTAAGTCAGAATTAGCTGTCTCAAATAACAGCAATATTAGTAATTCCATTTCAGTATTTCGAAATACATCTGTTTCAGGAAGTATAAGCTTTGCTGCAAAAATTGATTTTATAACCGGGGTTAATCCAAATAATTTGAGTATAGGAGATTTAGACGGTGACGGCAAATCGGAAATAACAGTTTCAAATACAAACAGCAATACTCTTTCCTTACTTCGCAATACATCTGCTGCGGGAAGTATTAGCTTTTCAGCAAAGAAAGATTTCGCAACAGGGACAAATCCATATTCAGTTTGTATTGTTGATTTGGACGGTAATACTAAACCGGACATAGCTGCAGTTAATCGCGGAAGCAACACAATCTCAGTAATAAGAAATACAGGAAGTTTTTCTTCATCAGGTTTCATTCTAAATCTTTCTTTGTTAATTCAGGGAGCATATAATTCCGAACTGAATACAATGGTGTCTGATACTGTCAGAGTATATTTGCGAAATTCATTTTCGCCATTTTCGATAGTGGATTCATCAGCTTCAGTTGTGGACATAAACGGAACCGGAGTATTTACATTCCTAAACGGAGTATCAAACGAGACACCTTATTATATAAGTGTAAAGCATAGAAATTCAATAGAGACCTGGAGCGCATCCGGACAAAGCTTTACTTCAAATCAGCTAAGCTATAATTTTACAAACACAGTCTCGAAAGCATATGGAAATAACATGATCCTGAAAGGAAGCAAATACTGTATATTCAGCGGCGATGTAACTCAGGATGGATTTGTAGAATTGTCTGATGTTGTATTAATATTTAATGATGCAAGTAATTTTGTAACGGGATATGTAAGAACTGATGTGAACGGAGATAATTTATCGGATCTTTCGGACGCGTTAATTGCTTTCAATAATTCAAAAGCATTTGTAAGCAAAGTAACACCGTGAATATTTAGCAATCTTAATATATACATTACCGTCTGCCCGGAGTCATTCAACTACATTTGAAAACTGAGTGGCTCAAAGCAGACAAACAAATTTAAAAATAAAATTAAAACCAAAATGAAAACAATAATAAATCTACTCGCAGGAATTATTTTCCTGATCAACACAAGCTTTGCAAGTGAAATTAATTACAAGCTTAATGTAGCAAACATTACATTCACATCAGAAAAAACTCTTGAGTTCGATATCTATCTCATGAGTGCAGGTGAAACCAAAGAAGAATTAAGATATGCACTTGGTCAGTATTTCCTTGATATAAATTCAAAGTTCGCAAACGAAGGAACATTATCTTATTCTATCGTAAAATCAGAATTACCTGAATCAATGAAACCGGGAAGTGTTTCTGTCTCGGGAA
>CAZLOL010000157.1:0-8848 GCA_964561045.1 uncultured Ignavibacteriaceae bacterium
TTGATAAACTTGATGAACTTGATGAACTTGATAAACTTGACAAACTTGACAAACTAACTTGCACAGCAACTCAACTCATTTTAACAAACAAATCTTGATCAAAGAACTCAGAGATAAATTCAACTCGGAATTTACTGAAGAAAAGTATAAAGCCTTAGTAAAAGATCTGGATTCTGAATTCAATCACAAGGTGGATTTCAGAATTGCGGAAACGCCGATATTCCTTCCTGAAAAATTTAAGAAAGAATTATTCAAAGCATCGGATGAATTAATTGCAATTCTTGAATCAAAGGAATTCAGGGAATATTCAAAAGGCGCACTGCCGGATAACATGGCTGTTCCGAATGAAGATGAGCATCCTGTCCTGCTTTCACTGGATTTTGCAATATGTACGGATGAACAGGGTAACCTGATTCCGCAGCTGATCGAACTTCAGGGATTTGCTTCATTGTACTGTTATCAGGAACTGCTGAATATTACAATGAGAAAGAATTTCGATATCGGAGACGGTCTTCAGACTCATTTCAGCGGATTGAATAATGATACTTATTTAAAGAAATTCAGAGAAGTGATAGTAGGAGATTCGGATCCGGAAAATGTAATTCTTTTAGAGATTGAACCGGAAAAGCAAAAAACATATATAGATTTTTTATGCACCGAAAAATATATAGGCGTAAGACCGGTCTGCCTGACAAAAGTAATAAAGGAAGGCAAAAAACTTTTTTATGAATATAACGGCAGGAAAATTCCTATTGACAAAATTTACAACAGGGTAATTTACGATGAACTTTCGAAAAGAAAAGACATAAAATATAATTTCAAATTTACGGAAGAACTCGATGTGAAATGGATCGCGCATCCTAACTGGTTCTTCAAGATAAGTAAGTATTCCGTGCCGTTCCTTAAAAGTAAATATGTTCCTCCAACAGAATTTCTGAGTGATATAAAAGTGTATCCTTCTGATCTGGAAAATTATGTTTTGAAACCACTGTTTTCGTTCGCAGGGGTCGGTGTTGTATTTGACGTAAAGAAAGAAATACTTGATTCCATAGAGGATAAATCAAAATATATTCTTCAGAAAAAAGTTCACTATGAACCCTGCATAAAGACCTTTGACATTCCCGCAAAAGCAGAGATTCGTCTGCTGTTTGTCTGGGATGACAAGCCGAGACTCATAAATAATCTTGTCAGGTTAAGCAAGGGTGATATGATGGGGGTTGATTTTAATAAGGACAAGACATGGGTTGGGTCGAGCATTGCGTATTATGTGATATAATTCCTGCCTTAAATTGTATTATCCGCAATCAATAATTCCTGTTTCTTTGCAAGTTCATACAAAAACTCCGGAGAAAAATCAGCTCCGTTTTCCCAGTAAATTGTAAATGGATTGCTCTTAAAATTTTTAAAATAGTTCATATCTTTCAGAGGTTCGTATATCTTACCCCATAATTCATTTTTAAGATTAATTGAATTTCTGAATCCGTCGCTGAACTCAATTTCAATTGTATAATTTTTCAGATATTCAGCTTTAACAACTTTAATGTTTTTCATTCAAATTATTGGTTTTATATATTTTAATGGGACTCTTTTTTCTGAACATTCCAATTCTCATTGAGCTCTTTATTGTTAATCCTTATCCATTCATATATCAAGTTCAATGCTCTTCGTGGAAATTTCCCTTTAATTATTCCTGAGTTTATTTCTATAACTGCAGAATATTTCTGATATTGTACATGAATATGCGGCGGATTATGTTCATTATAAAACATATAAATCGTAATTACATAAAATCTCGAAATCTCAGGCATAGTATCATCTTTTCTATTTAAAAATAAATATTTTTTTTCTTAAACTGAATATTAAATTTAATCTTAATATTAAAGGATTGAGGATCAGATTCTTGTTACCTTGAAGGTTAAACCCATGTCGATAGAAAATCTTGTCAGATTAAGCAAGGGCGATATGATGGTAGTTGATTTCAACAAGGACAAAACATGGGTTGGGTCGAGCATTGCATATTATGAAAAGTAAATATTTAAACGATAAAATTATTTTATCAAAACCATTCTCTTTGTATCTGTGAAACCTGCAGATGACATCGAATAAAAATAAACTCCTCCGGGAAGATCTGAAGCATCAAAACTGATTTCGTAAAATCCGGCACTTTGAATTCCGTTTATTAAAGCTGAAACTTCTTTCCCGGAAATGTCAAACACTTTCAGCTTTATGCGCCCGGCATCAGGCATTGAATAATTTATTTTTGTAGAAGGATTAAATGGATTCGGGAAGTTCTGTGACAATTCAAATCTGTAAGGCGCTCCAACCTGAACTTCATCAGCAAGATAAAAATATTCATAGTTGCCGTTGTAATCAACCTGCTTTAGTCTGTAATTGTAATTTCCGGTACTTACTCTTTCTGTAAAAGTATAATACTTCATATCGTTTGTTGTGCCGCCGCCATTTACGAAACCGGCATTGATCCACTGACCATTTATTATTTTTCTTTCAATATAAAAACCGGAATTATTTATTTCATTCAATGTCATCCATTTAAGTATAACTTTATTTTCATTTACATAAGATGTGAATCCGGATAACTCAGCAGGATTAACATTGAGTCCGTTATCATCTATCCAGCTGTAAAAAGGAGCAATCGCAACAGGTATTACACCAAGTAATGCATATATTTTCGTCATGGAATTATTCCATTCAGGCGTCAGATCAATTAAGTACCAGCCTCCCAAAGGACCGGGCTGCATTTGAAAAGTAACCGCTGTCGTTTTAAACTTAAGTTTTGCAATCACCACTTCAGAATCAGGAGGTATCAGGAAACCGTCACCCGGATCCTGAATATTGCTGATATCAAGAACCATCTGAGATATATTGCTGCCATGTACTATGTGCGGATTACGCGGTCTCAGATTTTCCGGCAGTTCTGATGAATCCGAAGTGAATGTAAAGCTCAGGGTTCCTCCGTTTGCTACAAGAGTATTAAATTTTATTGAATACTGACCGCCGGCATATTTAAATTCTGTATTGTCTGTATGACGGATTATTATATCGAATGTAAACTCATTCGCAGTATAATAATCTCCGTTTGGATGGAAATTTGCGGCGGATAAAACATAGGCGGGTATTTGTCCCGGGCTAAATTCAGCATAGCTGAAAAAAATCAATAATATTAGTGCCGTCTCTATTGGTGTTTTCATGAAAGGAAAAATTATTATTGAGGAATTCTTCTATACAAATTTAATTTTTATTCTAACAAAAACCTAACAATAGCAATTTACAATGTTCAATTTATATTTTCAATAATATGATTTAATTGATCTTCTTTGAATAATGATAGGATCCTTTGCTTTGCTCAGTATGAGATAAATGCAGACTTTATAAATAATTTTCTGTCATTTATAATCCGAAACTATTGAAGATGCTTTCATTTTTCCTTTTATTACTTAAGGCAAGATATTTTTAGGAAGTTGGAGTTTTCGCATATTTATTGTTTCTATAAATATACTTTTATTTATATAATTGATAGCGATTTAACATTGTCTCAATCTTTTTAATCCTATATTGATTATTAAATATGAATTAAGCTATTCATCGAATGTTAATGTAAAATTATACTGTTTTAGGAAAAGAAAACATTACTCTTGCTGATGATTTCAGGAATGCAGAAAATTATGAGGTCAATATTGATGACTCAAATTTACCGGGAGATGTTTATTAACATAAATTAATTTCCGGAGACTTTATTCAAATATGGAAAATGCTGTTACTGTATTAAATTAAAAATAACCCTTTCAGCAAATTATCATTTAGCTGACAGGGTTAATTTCTTAAAAAGCTTCCTGCGAGCTGTCTCCTTCTTTCTTACCTGCAAACTCTCCAAGATCTTTCCCCTCTGTTTCAACAAACTTCTTTATGACGTCTATATTTTCCAGTATCAGCTTGGCTTTCGCCAGTCCGAAAGAAAAAGTGAATTTACTTTCGGGATTGAGATTTAAAACTTTATTTCCTTTGAACTCTTGTATTTCAGCCATGATGTTTTTTTAATCTTTAATTTAAACCGAATTTGTAGTTGTTTGGATCTTTAATGTATAAATAATTTTCTCTTACGATTTTTCTTAAATTCTCTTTTGCCAAATTCTTGTTTTTACATTTATAATACTTATCAAAAAATTTCCAACCCTTTTCTTCCCGGCCAAGTATTTTCCATTGTGTAATAAATGCTTCATAATATATTAATACCTGACTGTCTTCCGCACACGGATCAAATCCTTCCTCATATTCATTAATAAAATAAATATCATCCTTGCTGTCAGGCTCTAAATTTTTTAAAACTTTGCTTGTCTTTGTGTCATTTTCCAAAACTAATTTTCCATTGACATACTTCAGAGCAAATGAATATCCGGCTCCCATTACCGCAGGACTTAACCTTACATACGAAACTATTTTCGGAATTTCATCAATGCCTGACTGAAGCTCCGCATTATGAACTTCAACAGGTTCGGCAGGATTTTCATACAAATTGAAAATCAGGAACATGTTGTAATCATACATTGTCGCTCCTGTTCCTACATCCAGTATAAATTCTTTTTTACCGTCCCCGTTCATATCAATCAAAGTATCCCAATTATATCTTGAAAAAATACTGTCTTCAAAAAACACTGTGTTGTTGTATTTATCCGTGATCTGAATGCTGCCGGTAAAGAAATGATCTTCACTGTTCGTAAGAAAAATTTTGTGTTCTCCTGCTTCAATGTCTTTTTGAAATAAATTACTTTCACTTTGAGCTAAAATAATATTGCAGCTTAATATAAAAATATATACAATTCTCAACATTTTTAATTATGGATCAGAAAATTTTATTTGAATAGTTGATCAAGATTTTTTAAATTAATCCAGTGAATAATAATCAGCACCCTGATAATACCCCGACTTCTGCTTGTCAATCTGCATCAAAATATCATTCAGCACTGAACTCGCTCCAAGCCTGTAAAGATCAGGTGTCAGCCAGTCTTCTCCCAAAGTTTCTTTCACAAGAACCAAATAAGCAATAGCATCCTTTGCTGTCTTGATTCCGCCTGCCGGCTTCATTCCGATCTTAATACCGGTCTCATTGTAATAATCTCTTATCGCTTCCAGCATGACAAGTGTAACAGGTAATGTTGCAGCAGGCTGAACTTTACCCGTTGAAGTCTTTATAAAATCACCGCCCGCCATCATCGCGATCATACTTGCCTTACGGACATTGTCGTAGGTTTCGAGTTCGCCTGTCTCTAGAATTACTTTCAGATGAACTTCATGATCAGTTTTGTGTTTTTCCGAATATTGAATAGCTGAACTTACACAAGTTTCTTTGATCTCTTTTATTTCATTGAAAACAAATTCATAATCTCCCGACAAAAACTCACCTCTTGAAATTACCATATCAATTTCATCCGCTCCGTCAGCTATACATCTTTTGACATCTTCTAATTTCAGTTTCAGCGGATACTGACCGGAAGGAAAAGCAGTTGCTACAGATGCAACCCTAACTCCGGAATCTTTCACTGCTTCCTTTGCAAACTTTATCATATTCGGATAAACACAAACCGCAGCTACGTGCGGAATTGTATCATCTCCCGGCTTCGGATGAATTGCTTTCTGACACATAGCATGAACTTTTCCTTCGGAATCTTTTCCTTCGAGTGTAGTCAGATCGATCATAGATATAGCCATCCTTAATGCCCACAGCTTACTTTCAGTCTTGATGCTTCTCGATGCAAGAGAAGCTGCTCTTTCCTTTGCGCCGATTTCATCAACTGAAAGATTGAAGTTTGTTAGAAATGATTTAATATCACTCATACTTATTTAATGTAAAAAGAATTTGAAATTTTGATTTCATTTGTAAGCAGATAATTTTTAACTTTTTTCCAGGTTGTTCCATTTAAAGAAACCGGATCTATATCATTTTCAGCATCTTCAAAATAGAATAGACAACGTGTCAGGTGATAAAAACTATTTCCGTTAGTTTTAAATTTTTCTAAAAGAAAATTCTTTAATTCAGTCAGCTGAAAAATTTTAAATATTTCATAAATATCATAAAAATCCCTTTTGGTACCGCATTTCATAATGGCTGATAATTTCATAGTTACAAGATCCTCTAGACTTGCTAAATTAATGTTGTGGAAATTATCTGTAGGACGGATTAATTGATAAGGGTATTTAAAAAAAGATATACCTATTCCGTTTATATCTCCGTTTACAGTATCTTCACTTAGCGAGGATACGCGTCCTCTAAAATCAATCTTTATCATATTGGAAAAAAAATCAGAATCGAAATTATCATAACTAAAAAAATCGAAGTCATAACTTCTACGATGTCCTAATCTCAATGCTAATGCTGTTCCCCCGGCTAAATAAAAATTACCGGTAACCTGATTAATTTCAGATAATTTTTTTAGAACATCGAGTTGCTCATCGCTGATTGATTCAGAAAACATATTATTTCATCTTTGTTAATTCCCAGGTGAATAGACCAGTAATTTGCAGTTCTTCGATCTATAGTTCTTGATTTTTTAACTGCTTCAATTATATCGGTTTTATCAAAATTCTTAAGCATCCAGTTAATGTGTTCAGCTAATCCGTATTGTAAAATTCTTTCAATTGTATATCTCTTATGATTTTCATAATCAAGATTTTGAATTTCAATATCCCAGAATATTGGTTTTAATAAGTCTTTTTCTTTTTGTGATAAGATCCTCATGAGTATTTTTTTATTAGATAATCCGCATAATCTTTTTTATAATCGTAATCTTGAGGAAGTTTGATAACCCCTATGAGACTTTTTACGAGTGGAGTAATTTCAATATCTTTTTCTATTTTAGTTTTTTTCTAAGTATTTTTTTTCTTCTTCATATCATTAAAATAATACATTTTCACTTATTCTAAAAGGGATTCTTTATAGAACATAGAACATTCAAAACTTCTTTATCCTGTTCACAATCTCCTTGATCCTCTTCTCCATCTCATCCTCTGTTAATTCACCTGTTTTATCATCTGCCTTCAAATCCACAGCCGGCTTAATTTCAGATTCCTTAGTAACTTTTTCCATAGTTATATCGAATTCCGTTAACTCACTTTCTGTTTTTCCATCATCTTCAGATTCATTTTCCTTTTCAATTTCTAATTCAGGTGTTTTTAATATTTCCGTTGATTCATTTAATTCCAACTGAGGCTTTTCTGATAAATCAGGTGTCTCTTTCAATTTAGGTTCTGATTTCTTTTCTTCCGAAACAACTTCCGAAGAATTTTCCAACTTATATAATTCAGATGCTGACTCCACGGACTCTACGCCCTCAGCACTCTCCACTGATTCACACTCCGCACTCTCGACTAATTCATACACATTTACAGCCAGTGGCGGTAATGTCACTTTAATAGAATTTAAAAACTCAAATCTCGGAACATCTTCCGAATGAACTCCTCCCATATTCCCAACTCCGCTTCCGCCGAATTCCACAGCATTACTGTTGAGTATCTCTCTGTAAAATCCTTTTGCCGGTACACCGAAAATATAATTTTCTCTCAGCACCGGTGTCATATTAAATGTAAACAAAAGCATTTCACTTTTATTTGTATTGTACCTTACAAATCCAATCACGCTGTTATCCGAATCGGAAAAATCCAGCCACTGAAATCCTCTACTGTCAAAATCTTCTTCGTGAAATGCAGGATATTCCAGGTATAATCTGTTCAGCTCTCTGAAATATAAATGAAATTTATTGTTGTATTCATGCTCAAGAACTTCCCAATCCAAAGCAGCTTCAGAATTCCATTCCCGGAATTGAGCAATGTCATTACCCATGAAATTCAGTTTCTTCCCCGGATGCGCAAACATAAATCCGTAAAGCAGTCTTGCATTTGCAAACTTCTGCCACTCATCTCCTGGCATTTTTTCTATCACAGCTTTCTTTAAATGAACAACTTCATCGTGAGAAATCGGCAGCAGAAATTTTTCATTGAATGCATACCATATCGCAAAGGTAAGCTTTCCGTGATGAAATTTTCTGAATATCGGATCCATCGAAAAATATGCCAGCATGTCATGCATCCATCCCATGTTCCATTTCATATCAAACCCGAGTCCGCCAAGGTGAACAGGAGAAGTGACACCCGGCCATGATGAAGATTCCTCTGCTATCATCATTGCACCTTTATGTTTTTTGTGAACTATCTCATTTAATTTTTTTAGAAAGCTTACAGCTTCAAGATTTTCATGACCGCCGTAAATATTCGGCTCCCACTCGCCTTCCTTTCTTGAGTAATCCAGATATAGCATTGAAGCAACTGCATCAACTCTCAATCCATCGATATGATATTTTTCAAACCAAAACAGCGCATTTGATATTAAAAAATTTCTGACTTCGTTTCTTCCATAATCAAAAACATAAGTCCCCCATTCCTTTTGAAAACCCTTTCGCGGATCCTCATAAGCATAAATTTCCTTTCCGTCAAATTTACCGAGTCCGTGCTCATCTGTTGGAAAATGCGAAGGCACCCAGTCGAGAATTACTCCGATCCCGTTCTGATGACAATGATCAACAAAATACATAAAATCCTCGGGTGTACCGTATCTGCTTGTCGGTGCAAAATAATTTACAACCTGATATCCCCACGAAATATCAAGCGGATGTTCCATCACAGGAAGCAATTCAATATGAGTGTAATTATTTTCCTTTGCATAACCAACAAGTTCGTGAGCAAGCTGCCTGTAACTTTTATATCCCCATTCATTGGTTTCTCCGCTGTCTTTGAAATGATTTATAAAATCTTTTTTCCATGAACCGAGATGAACTTCATA
>CAZLOL010000158.1:0-8577 GCA_964561045.1 uncultured Ignavibacteriaceae bacterium
GTAATAATTCTCGAACTGCAATGTCGGTGAATGGGAGTTTGATGTATTGTTCATTGATGGTTTAATGATCAGGTTAAGCAGTAAATTCTTAGCAGCAAATGCAATAATTTCTGAGACCCAACTGCTTTTATTTTGCAGTAACAATTTCATTGATTGATCAATTGAGAGAATAGCAATTCCCTCTAAGAGTATTGAGCCGGAGTATTCTTTCAAGCTGTTCATCGGTATAAGGCAGTTTAAATAATGATTGGCATAAATGCTTATGAAGCCCGTCGGTTGAATGCTGATCTGCGGAGTGAAATTTACAACAGCATAGCTTTCCCAAAAGCCGCCGAAACTGATATTGCTTCCAAAGGAAGAAACAATATCAAACTTATATCTTTCTTTTTTTTCATTAGAGATATTTCTGAAGCTGATTTCCTTAATGATCCTGATTTTATATTCTGATGATTTTGAAGAAGTAAATTTATCACTTTTGGTAATCACCGCATCACTGATCTTATCTTTATATCTAACAGCTCCTTTCTCTCTGTCAGTCTGTATTTCCTGAGGAAAAATATATTCTGAGGACAGAATCAATATTATTATATATTTTAAAATTTTTGATTTCACAATATCCAGTGATTAATGTGAAATGATTTTTATGAAATTAATGTAAATAACATTAATTCACAACTATAATATTGAGTGATTCTAATTTACTCAGATTCAGAACACATTATTCGTCAGATTAAATTGTTTGAAACATTAGAAAATCAGATCGATCGGTGCTCATCATTTAATATCTTAAGAATAGATTCTTCAATACTCTTTTGGTTCAATCCCAGTGAGTGAAGCTTATCTGTATTCATAGATACATCAGCAACTTTATTGATAGTAGGGACATCATACATTGAGGTTCTCTCAATAAGCGCTTTGTCGAAATTACCAAGTTCACAAAGAATCTCACCCAACCGAAGCCTGGACACTCTTTCTTTTCCTCCGAAATTTAAAGTAACATCCTTAACGTCAGTTTTTATCAGATCGTCAATTAATTCTGCTGCATCCCTTAAAGCGAGGGGAGTTCTGAACTGATCATAAAACAACTTTACGGGCTTATTATTTCTGAAATTATGATACATAAAGTGGAAATTATTAACCGAATGATTCAGCCCTAATCCGTACAGTAGAGAAGTTCTTAATATTATATAATTATCGAATATATTCTTTATTTCAGTTTCACTCTGAATCTTTGTCTGTGCATAAAGTGAAACAGGATTAATAACAGAGTCCTCCGTTAACATCTGTCCTGAATCCCCGTCATAAATAAGATCTGTAGATGTGAATATTAATTTCGCATTGTTGTGTTCACATAGTCTTGCAAGCTCAGCAGAAGAATTTACGTTTACATTAAGAACTGTATCCAGCGGAAGTTCAACGCAACTTTCTGGTCTGGATATAGCAGCTGTATGAATTACAACATCAGGCTTAAAGGTCAGAAATATATCTTTCAGTTTTTTAATATCACTAAGATCTGTTTTTTCCGAACGGTAAGCTCTGCAATTACCTTCATTCGAATTATAAATTGTGAGAATATTGTTTGAAACTGAAAGAGTAATATTAAGATACTGACCAAGAAGTCCGCTGCCTCCCGTTATAAGAATTTTCATTTGAGAAATTAATAGATTTTAAATTCAGTGTAAATGTTTTCATATGGAAACTCTTCTGCCAAAACTGCCTTAACCGATGCATTCATCGGACCAATTTTCAGATCTTTAATAAATTCGGCGATCAAAGATTTCTCACCTTCAATATCAAGCTCGACGCTGCCGTCGGGTAAATTCCTTGCATAGCCGCAGATGTCATATTCAGCTGCTTTACGGTGGCAGAAATAACGGTATCCGACACCCTGAACATATCCTTTTACAGTAAGTTTATATCTTGCCTGCATGTGAAAATTTATATTTAATGTAACCGTAAAATTCAGAGATGAGCAGCCCCAAGATCATTAACAAGGCTCCTTTTATCTGGTTTAAGTTTAGTATTTCACCAAGAATTATAAATGCAAAAAATACGGCGAAGACCGATTCCATGCTGTAAATGATCCCTGCCCTTAAAGGAGTTGTTTCCTGCTGGTATTTAGTAATCAGAATAATGCTTGCTAAAGTTGCAATCAAAGATGAATAGACCAATGTGATCACCAGGGTTGAATTAATTTCGATTTTAAATTCATCGTATATTTCAATTTCGAATATAATGAGAAAGAAAAAACTAAGAACAGCCATTGTAAGAAACTGGCCGAATGCCATGTAATAAAAATTACTTTCTGTTGTAAATTTATTCAGGAGAACAATATGAACTGCAAAAGAAACTGAACATAAAACAGTTAGTATATCTCCGAAATTCGGCACTGTGATATATGCTTCCGATAAAATATACAGCCCGGCAAGTACAATAAGTCCTCCTGTAATGTTTTCGGGTTTGGGTTTGATTTTTAAAATCAAATACTGAACAAATGGAATCAGTACAATTGCTGTTCCGGTAATGAATGCTGATTTAGAAGCAGTCGTATATTTCAGGCCGATTGTCTGAAAAGCAAACCCTGAGAATAAAAATATTCCAAGTATGATTCCTTCTTTCCATTTATCAAAATCTTTAAGAACTATTTTATTCCTGAAGATAAAATAAAACAGAAGTACAGTAAGAAAGAACCTGACGAAGAGAAAGAAGAAGGGTGAAATAAAATTTAAGGATATTTTGATGAGCGGAAAGGAAAGACCCCAGGAAAAAGTAATTGTGAATAAAATTAGTTCTGCTTTGTATGTCCTGATAAAAGAAGTTTTATCCGGACTGTTGTTCAGATCTGAAGACAATTACATTCCGAATTTTGCTTTATATATAATTACGGCACACACGATAAGCCATAACAGTGAATTAATTATTATCGGTATGTCTTTTGTGACAATTGAAGTCGGGCTTTCACCCATATTTTTCTGATGAAGCAGGTACAGATATCTGAAGATGCCATAAATGACAAAAGGCGTGGTGTAAATTAGCTTATCTGAATGAAAAGCGCTGATGGCTTTTTCGGAAACAGTATACAGCGCATAAGAAATAATAGTACCCGTTGCAGCTACTGTATTTAGCTGATCCACAAACACAACATCATAATCACTCAGAACCTTTCTTTGTTTCTCAAGATTTTCCTGATTTGGTCCCGAAAGCTCGGCTCTTCGTTTGGAAATGCCCAGAAACAGAGAGATGAATATCGTAGTGATTATCATCCAGCTTGAAACGCTGACATCTATAGCCACAGCTCCGCCTATTACTCTCAGGATAAATCCGGTTGAAATTGAAAAGACATCCAGTAATACTACATTCTTTATTTTAAAGGTATAAAGAATATTGTTTATGAAATAAAAAACAATTGTAAGAGCGAAAAGATAATTCAGCTTAAAACAGATAAGCGCAGTAAACAGCAGAAGAATAAAAAAAAGTATTTTTGCCTGATTTACGGAAACATCACCGGCTGCAATGGGTCTGTATCTCTTCTTTTTATGAGCTCTGTCTGATTCCACATCAATAATATCATTCAAAACATATACACTGCTGGATACTCCGCAGAATGCAATGAATGCAAGCATATTCTGCATCAGCAGCGGAAGATTCAGCAGCTGACCTGCAAATAAAATAGGAGCAAACACAAACAGGTTCTTGATCCACTGCTTTGGTCTGATCAGCTCAAATAATTTAAGAAACTTCAATTCTCTTTTCGGTTAAAATTTGTTTTATATACTTTCATTTCAATTCCCCCGCAGATAGTATTATCCTCAAGAACAGCGCTGGTTACATATGTCAGTGTGCTACCGTACTTATTCAGGTAATTCCTAAACCATTCATCATAAATAATAATATAACTAACATTATTTTTCTTTAATAGATAATTTAATGAATCCAGGTTATCTTCCCATGTATATGTCCTGTACTTCAGGATTTCCGGAGTTACCAGTCCTGCCATGTCGATTATTCTGTTCTTGTTGATAAATGTAATTGCACCTATATCATTCAGAGCAATTGTCTCATTCCTCCCCGCATTATCTCTTACCCATTCAGCAAGCTTTACCTGCTGATCGTTAATATTATCAGTATTCTTTCCCAGTGCAACCGCATAGACGACATAGTATGTAAATGAAAAAAGAATTATACCAGCTAGAATATTTTTTCTTTTAAGAATAAATTCTTTAAGCTTTATGGAATAATTCATGTCCAGAATACGGAAAACCATATAAAACGCGATCAGATTCAGGAAAGGAAGCAGGGGAATAAGGTATCTGACATGATGCCTCCAGTTAGGGATCAGTACGGACATCACAAGCGGAAGCAAAATTATCCAGAGAAACGTTAAGTTCAGCAGCTTCAGCTCCTGATAATACTTTTTAATATTATAAATATAAAATATAACAGAGAAGATATAGAGCGATCCTGTTATGAAATTATCTCTAAAAAAATATATTAATGCAATTCTTAAGTAATTGAAATTCGGAATCAGACTCAGACCGCCTCCCTGACCTCTGAAAGTATTCGGGAAAAAATGTCCGCTTATAGAATAGGAGAAAATCAAATAGGGGAAAGTAATGATGACGAAGATCATTACCGCGAAAAATAGTTTCATAAGATTAGCTTTAAGTGCTTTTTCTTTAATAAGGTTAGCAGCCGTATCTAACAAATAGATTGCAAATAATAAAAATCCTTCAGGTCTTGAAACTGCAGCTAATGAAAAAAAAAGCGGAGGAAGCAAACTGAATTTTCCTGACCGGAGATCTTTAATGTGATAATAAATTCCAAGAATGCAAAAAAACATGAACATGGTTGTTTCCATCCCAGAGAGAGCCGACCAGACAATTCTACCGGTGAATGCAGTAAGCATCGCAATTAATAAAGAAAAATATTCGGGAGTAATACCGGATGAACTTAAAATACCGTTTAAAATATTGTTCTCTTTAAAAATGATCAGAGAGATCTTATAAATGAATATGCAGGAAAGAAAATAAAACCATGAAGAAATGAAAACCGAGCTTATAATGAAATTCTTAATAATAAAACTCATGGTGCCAAGAACAATTACATAAAGCGGGGAAGTTGTGCCGGCAGTAAATTCCCCCGGATTGTACTGATAAAAATATCCTTTTGCAAAATTATCCGCGAACTGAAAATGTATCCAGGTGTCATCCAATGGCACGCCCATTTGCCCGTTTGTAAATATATATTCAAATATAAGATAAAATATACAGCTGAATAAGCATGCTCCGGTGATATATAAATAATTAATATCCTGAATTCTTTTCATAAAAAAAATAGAGGCAAATAATATTTACCTCTAGTTTTAACTAATTCGTAATTTGTAATTTGAAATTTGTAATTGATTAAAAAACCGCCTGTTCTTCATAAACTCCAAACACTTCTTTAAGCTCTGCGCACATCTCACCGAGCGTCACATAATTCCTTGCACAGTCAAGAACTTTCGGCATTAGATTAGTTCCGTCTGCAGCTGCTTTATTCAGTGCATTCAGTGATTTCTTTACATCGTCTGCATTACGTGAAGCCTTAAGTTCCTTTAATCTTTTAACCTGTTTATCTTCAACTTCCTTTGAAATGTAAAGAATTGGAATATCTATTTTCTCATTTTCTTCTACGAAATCATTGACACCAACAACTATCTTTTCCTTGTTATCCAGCTCCTTCTGATATCTGTAGGCAGCATCGGCTATCTCTCTCTGAAAGAAACCGTTTTCAATGCATGCTATTACTCCGCCCTGCGCATCTATCATGTCAAAATACTTATTTGCTTCAGCCTCGATATCATCAGTTAATTTTTCAACATAATAACTTCCGCCAAGCGGGTCAGCTACATTTGTCACTTCATGTTCGTATGCAATTATCTGCTGGGTTCTTAATGCAATTTTAACTGCTTTATCCGAAGGCAGAGCAAGAGTTTCATCCATTGAGTTAGTATGCAAACTCTGTGTTCCGCCCAATACTCCGGCTAATGCTTCAATGGCTGTTCTTACAATATTGTTTTCCGGCTGCTGTGCTGTGAGTGAACAGCCTGCAGTCTGCGTATGAAATCTCAGCTGCCAGGACTTCGGATCCTTAGCCCCGTATTTATATCTCATTCTCTTTGCATATATCCTTCTCGCTGCTCTGAACTTGGCAATCTCTTCAAAGAAATCCAGATGTGAGTTGAAAAAATGCGAAATCCTAGGAGCAAAAGAATCAACATTCATTCCTCTTGCAATACAGTGCTCAATATATGTGAATCCGTCCGCTAATGTAAAAGCAAGTTCCTGCGCCGCTGTGGATCCTGCCTCTCTTATATGGTAACCGCTTACACTGACAGGATTGAACTGAGGAACTTCCTTTGCGGAATATTCTATCATATCCGTAATGATCCTCATTGATTGATTAGGTGGATAGATATATTCTTTTTGAGCGATATATTCTTTCAAAATATCATTCTGCAAAGTTCCTCTTAACTTAGAAAAAGGAACTCCCTGCTTCTCTGCAACTGCAAGATAAAAAGCATAGATCATTATGGCAGGGGAGTTGATAGTCATTGAAGTCGAGACTTTATCAAGGGGAATTCCGTCAAATAATATTTCCATATCCTGCAAAGATGAAATTGCAACTCCGCAGATCCCAACTTCTCCTTCAGAGACATCGGCATCCGAATCCCATCCCATGAGTGTGGGAAGATCGAAAGCAGTAGACAAACCTGTCTGACCGTGTTCAAGCAAATACTTAAATCTCTGATTAGTATCTTCAGGTGTACCGAATCCTGCAAACTGTCTCATTGTCCAGTTCTTGCCTCTGTACATGTTGTGATGAATGCCTCTTGTATATGGATACTCTCCGGGATAACCTATTTCATTATAATAATTAGTTTCTTTAACATCTTCGGGAGTATAACAGATATCCAGTTCCTTGCCGCTTAATGAAGTGAATTTTCTTCCGTTAGTTTTTGCTTTTGATGCAGTTTCCATCCATTCTGATTTGGATGTACTTTTTTTAGGTTCGGTATTATTGCTCATAGATTTTGTTTAAAATTTATTGCTGCAAATATAGAATTTTTAGGCAGTAAAAAGAATTCAGAAATGGACTATGAAAAAATATGAAGAACTACTGAACTAAAAATAATAAGACAATCCGAACTTGACATTATCTTTTCTGAAAAAAGTAATATCATCATTATTGTAAAAATTTACATTGCCGTTATAATTTTCAGAATATTCCTCGCTCCCGAACCCGAATATGTAATTGTATTCAGCAAACAAGCTCATACTTTTAAAAATAAAATATTCAGCCCCTGCACCTAATTTAGGACCCATATTGTAGTTTCTATTTTCACTGTTAGTTCAATTGTTGTATGTGTAGAATTGATAAAAGTAAGAATAATTAAAACCCAGGCTGCAAAAAATATTAAATGCAACTTAGGGATTTTAGTAATAAAAGAAAGACAGGTTCCCGACGTATGCCTGTTCCTGTGATTTAGTATAATCATATTCCTTATTTTGCCTGTTGCAATAATTCATATTGAGATCAAGTCTTAAAGCGCTCTTTGACGAAAAATGATATTTTACGGCAAGTATAGCATCGTCAAAATTAGTCAATGTAAAATCAGAACCTGTACCGAACTGAATTGCCCATTGTCTGCTGTTTAAAGAATTCTTTACTAATTCTTTTGTAACAAGTGATTTGACTGTATCTGAAGAAATGTTGCCGGTAGTCTGAGAATAACAGGAAATAATGTGTTGAAAATTATGAAACATATAAGAATTGATCTTATAATATTCACTTTCATTTTGTTCTCTTTATGAAATACAAGTGCCGGTCTTAGTCCGGCACTTGATAAAAATAAAATAATTCAAAAAGATAAAAGATTACTTGTTTCCGCCTAAGAGTCCGCCGAGAATATCCATCAGTCCGCCGCCCGAACCCTGATTTTGATTTGACTGCTGCTGATTGGAAAAGAATCCGACGACATCATCCACAACACTTCCGTCTCCGTTCTGATCCAGAAATGATGCGAATCCGGTAGAGCCTTCAGGGTTTGTATCCCTGTTCTTTGTAAGATAACCTAATATCAGAGGAGCAACTATTGGTATGATTTTAGCTGCAGTGCTTCCGTCTATATTAAAGTTTTTGGTAAGTACGTCCGTAATCTGAGAACCTGAATTACCGAGTAGTCCGCCAAGATTTGAATCGAAATTTTCTTTATTAAGACTTTCACTTATATGTCCATCCACATTATTAAGAACGTCAGGGTTGCCGTATTTATTTAAAATATGGTCAACTCTTTCCTGTCCGCCGTTATTTTCACTCTGCTTTTTCAAGCCACCCATTATCATTGGTAATAATATTGGAATTGCCTGCTGGATAATGTTCGGATCAATGTTTAATGAATTACCGATCTTTTCTGTAGTTTGCTGACCTCCCAAACTTCCTAATAGATCATTTAGTATATCTGACATTTTTTCTCCTTAAGTTAATAGTTAATAGTTAATAGTTAATAGTTAATAGTTAATAGTTAATAGTTAATAG
>CAZLOL010000159.1:0-8559 GCA_964561045.1 uncultured Ignavibacteriaceae bacterium
AAAAACGAGCATTTAAAACTTTTTTGGTTCCGGCTATGCCAGTTTATGAATTATGTCTCGGCATCTGTTGCAGGAGTGATTCTGAATTTAACAGTTTATATAGCTATTGCAGTTATATTTCCGGAAGGAATAAATTCAGAAGATATAAATTACTTTGGAATAGTCTGGATGGTTATTTCTTTTGCAGCTTTGTATTTTTATAAAATAAATATAATAAAGTGTATAGCTTTAAGTGCAGCTGCAGGAATAATACATTACTATGTTACTGGTTTATAATTATATCCTGAAAGGTCTGTCAGGACCCTCCGAATGGTCTTAGTCTCAAAGTTATGACAAACAGCACAATTTAAATTTATTCTCAAAATTCATTAAGTCCGGAACAGCACTCCGTAAGATTTTTATTAATATAACTTCATTAAATATTAAACTTATTTTAAGTAAATTGTTTAAACCAAAATTCAGTAAATAATAAAAATAATTTATTATGGACACACAACAAACAGCAGCCGAGTTACATATAGATGATACTAAAGCAGCCGAGGATTTTCTTCCTTTAAAAAGAATAGATTATCTTGAGTTTTATGCAGGCAATGCAAAGCAGTCTGCGTTTTTTTATCAATATGTGATGGGATTTAAGCTTACCGGATACTCCGGACTTGAAACCGGAAACAGGGAGAAGGCATCTTACCTGCTCGAACAGGGAAAGATAAGATTCGTTCTTTCATCTCCACTTACGGATGATAATTTTATTGCAGAGCATCACAAGAGACATGGGGACGGAGTAAGGGATATTGCAATGGAAGTTGATGATGCGGAAAGATCATATATCGAAACCACAAACCGCGGGGCGAAAGGAGTTTTAAAGCCAACTGAATTTAAAGATGACAGCGGAGTGATAATTAAGTCGGCAATTCAGACTTACGGAGATACTATACATACTTTTGTAGAAAGAAAGAATTACAAAGGTCTGTTTATGCCGGGATTTGTGAACGCCGAACATAAAGCGGTAAAGGATATTAAAGATACAGGATTAAGGTCAGTTGATCATATTGTCGGAAATGTTGAACTCGGGAGGATGAATGAGTGGGTAAAATTTTATGCACACACAATGGGTTTCAGCCAGCTGATATCTTTTGATGATAAAGATATTTCAACAGACTATACAGCGCTGATGAGCAAGGTCATGCAGAACGGAAACGGCAAAATAAAATTTCCGATCAATGAACCTGCACCCGGTAAGAAGAAATCACAGATCGAGGAGTATATTGATTTTTATAAATCCGGCGGTGCACAGCATATTGCCATGTCAACTGCGAACATTCTGGATACAGTTAATGAATTAAAGAGGAGGGGACTTGAATTTCTTACCGTACCGACATCATATTATAAAGAGCTTGAAGCAAGAGTAGGCAAGATAGATGAAGATATCTCAGAACTGGAAAAGCTCGGCGTACTTGTTGACAGAGATGAAGACGGATATCTGCTTCAGATTTTCAGTAAACCGATCGAAGACAGACCGACAGTATTCTTTGAGATTATTCAGAGAAAAGGAGCCAGGAGTTTTGGCAAAGGAAATTTCAAGGCGTTATTTGAAGCAATAGAAAGAGAACAGGCACTCAGAGGAACGCTTTAGGAATTGGAATTTGGGATTTCGGATTTGGAATTTTCTGATCTTAGATTTTGATTTACGATTTTAGATTTTGCTAAACTTAAAATAATTCATATAGTAATTTTAAAACCACTGATAAGCAAGATCACAAAGATTATTTGTTTTTTTTGTGACTTTGTGTTTTAGTGGTTTAATTTTATTTAACAATTGCATCTTCAGAACTAATGACAAAAATTAACTTTAAACTTCAAACTTTAAACTTTTAACTTTTAACTTTAACTTTCAAACTTGGATTTCAAAAAACGGACACATACATGCGGTGAACTCAGAATTACCGATGAGAATAAGACAGTAACATTAAACGGCTGGGTTTCCAGAAGAAGGGACCTCGGCGGACTGTTGTTTATTGATCTGCGTGACAGATACGGTATTACGCAGCTGAAGATAGCGCCTGAGAAAAAAGATATATATGACATTGCAGAAAAGCTCGGCAATGAGTTTGTGATCTCTGTTTCAGGAAAAGTTATTAAAAGGGAAAGTATAAACAAAAATATAGAAACAGGGGAAATAGAAATTGATGCTGAGGAACTTGAAGTATTAAATGAATCTGAAGTAACTCCTTTTGTAATAGAAGAAGATGTCAAGGCAACAGACGAACTGAGATTAAAGTACAGATATCTTGACCTAAGAAGAAAAACAATTACGGACAATCTTATTTTGAGAAGCAGGGTGTACAATATTGTCCACAGATATTTTGAAAAAAATAATTTTGTGGAAATAGAGACTCCTATACTTATGAAGTCAACTCCGGAAGGAGCGAGGGATTATCTTGTACCTTCCAGAGTACATAAGGGAAAATTCTATGCGCTTCCTCAGTCGCCTCAGATTTATAAGCAGATACTAATGGTGTCCGGGCTGGACAGGTATGTACAGATCTGCAAATGTTTCCGAGATGAAGATCTCCGCGCTGACAGGCAGCCGGAATTTACACAGATAGACATGGAGATGAGTTTTGTTACGCAGGATGATGTATTTGAAATGGTTGAGGGAATGTTCAAAGACATCTGGAAGGAAATAAAAGGAATTGATCTTCCCGGACATTTCAGAAGAATGCCTTACGATGAAGTGATGAATACATTCGGAATAGACAAGCCGGATCTGAGGATCAGATCTGCAGACGGAAGTGAAATGAAGATTGAGAAAATTACAGCAATAGTAAAAGGCAGTGAGTTTAAAGTATTCAATGAAGTCATAGAAGCCGGAGGAATAGTTGCAGGGATAAATTTATCAGGACAGGAAGTCTCAAGAAAGGTTATTGACGGCTTGACGGAGAATGTGAAGAAAATGGGATTCGGAGGATTGGGCTACCTAAAGTTCAATAAAGACGGGACAGTGCAGTCACCTTTGACAAAATTTCTGACGGAAGAAATCATTTCCGGTATTAAAAATACTTTTAATGCAAAAGACGGGGATACAGTTTTCATACTGAGCGGAGAAAGAAAAAAAGTATTAACATCACTCGGCGCGCTGAGAATAAAGCTTGCAGGTGATTTCAAGCTCATTGACGAATCAGGATATGAATTTCTGTGGGTGACAGATTTTCCTTTGTTTCAGTATGATGAAGAGGAGAAGAGATTTGTAGCCGAGCATCACGTTTTCACAAGTCCTAAAGATGAGTTCCTGAAATTTCTTGACAGCAGGGATAAAGATGAAGTCGAAAGCATACGGGCAAATTGTTACGATCTTGTACTTAACGGTGATGAGATAACCAGCGGAAGCATAAGGATCCACAAACCGGAGATACAGAAAAAGGTATTTGATATGATCGGGCTATCCGATGAAGAGGCGAAGATGAAATTCGGTTTCATGCTTGAGGCATTTAAATACGGAGCGCCTCCGCACGGAGGAGTCGGGATAGGATTCGACAGAGTCATTGCAACATTATGCGGGCTGAATTCAATTACTGATACAATTGCGTTTCCAAAGACGCTTAAAGCTTCTTCACTGATGGATGAATGCCCGGGTGAAGTAAGTGATCTGCAGCTTAAGGAACTTGGAATTGAGATCAGCAGGAAAGATCAGTAAGGAATATTTATCACATCAGATCAAAAATTGAACCCGGTGAAAGCCGGGTTTTTCATTAAGTGTTTACACTCATTTATTATTGGATAAAAAATACTGATCTTTGTAACAGCAAACTGAATAAAATATTATTTAATAAAAGATATAGTTATTTTAAGAAAACAAATTTTGGAAAGGGCATCTTATGAAAATAATTAAAACAATACTTCCTGTTCTGTGTTTCCTTTTATTAATCTGCAGTTATTTCAGCTGCGGAAACAACAAGCCTGCTGATGAAAACAAGGGATCAGAGAATTCAGATACAACTGATTTACCGGATGAAAAATATACAGCAATGTACCGTTCTATAATAGTTCCAAGTGATACTTTAAGAATTAATTTTGATGAATTGAAGAAGGTTTTTGAGTGTTTTAAAAAATGCGAAGACTGTACAAAGATCCCATGCGATCCAATATGTGATGAGATATGCAAGGAATATGCGGACAGGTCATTTATAGTACCAGAGGATGCTTTAAAGGAAATTCCTCCGGGACTCAGAAATATTATTGTTTTGGCTCAGAATGCACAGGAACTGAAGTTACAGTTCAGTTACAAAAGAATACTTTCAAAAAAGAATTCTGTAGAATTCAATATTATGAGTGCAGAGCTGGATTATATGATTGCCTCTATAGATATCATGTATAAAAGAGCGCTTCTGAATTATGAAGTGAATAAGTTAAAAAATAATAAAAATTTAAATACAAGATCGCATTAAAATGCAAAGCTGTAAGAAAATTTACACCGGATCATAAAATCATTTGTAAACTAAATTCAGATATCTTCCGGCAGGTTAATTTCCAATTGTATATTTAAGAAAGATCTTTATTTTGAAAATGCGATTTATTGAAGATTATAAATTCGAAAGTTTCTCTGTAAATGACGGTTTGTCTCAGAACACGGTATATTCAATAGTTCAGGACAGGAAAGGATTTCTGTGGATATGCACACAGCTGGGACTAAACAGATTCAACGGATATGAATTTGAAATTTACAAAAATGATCCCAATAATAAATACAGCCTGCAGAATAATTACATTTACACTTCCTTTAAAGACAGCTCTGAGAAGCTATGGTTCGGATCTCTCGACGGATCTTTAATAAAGTATAATGAGATAGAAAACAGTTTTTATAATTATAACATACCCATATCTGAAACTCATTCGAGCCTCAGGAATCATATCAGCTGCATCTGTGAAAGATCACCATCTGAATATTACATTGCACTGTTCGGAAAAGGTTTATTCCTTTTCAATAAAGATCAGGACAGATTTATAAATATTCAGAATAGTATTTCTGACAATAAATTTGATATGAGTGATATAAAGACACTGTATGCTGAGGATCAGAATATTCTTTGGGCAGGAACCTGGGATAACGGACTATTTCAATTAGATCTTAAAAATAATACTTTACGGCAATTTACCTGCAACCCATCAGATGTTAATTCAATCAGTAATAACAGAATTAAATTTATATTCAGGGACAGCCGCGGTGAAATGTGGATAGGCACAGCACTTGGTTTAAACAGATATGACCGCGATAAAGGAAAATTTCAAAGATATCCTGACTCCCGCTTTGACGACAGGAAAAATGTACTGACAAGCATTGCTGAAGATAAGAACGGAAATATCTGGATAGGAACAATAAATTCAGGTCTTATAAAATTTGATCATTCAAAAGATAATTTTACATTTATCAGGCATGATCCCGGAAACTTAAAAAGCCTGAACAGTGATGCCGTGATCTCGTTATTTTCGGACAGTTCAAATGTGTTATGGATCGGAACATTCAATGACGGACTCAGCAAGCTTGATTGTGAAAGAAAAAAATTCTTCAGTTTAAGGAATCTGACAGATACAAATAAATATACTGCAAAGTTCAGCGTAGGAGCATTACTGAAGGACCATAACGGGGATATTTATTTCGGGACTGATTTTGAAGGTTTGTACAGGATAAGCAGTGAATCAAATTCTATGGAAAATATTATTTTAAAAGATCCATTTTCCAAAGAACATACAGATCAGAAAGACCAGACAATCTTAAGTCTTTTAAAAGGTGAAGAGAACGAGCTATGGATAGGTACTCTTAAATATGGATTATATGAATTGCATACAAATACGAATAAGTCAGGAAATTATTTTTATACAAATCCGGACACAGAGAATCAGATCCATTCATTATGCATATCTGACGATAAATCAGGAAGATACCTGTGGGCAGGCACACTCAGCGAAGGGCTATTCAGGTTTGACACAGATAAGAAAGAATTCACTAAATATTCAGACATCAGTAATTTCAACAGGCAATTAAGCAGTGACAGAATTAAATGTTTATTGATTGATAAAGAAGGTATTCTCTGGATCGGCACTGACCTGGGTGGACTCAACAGTCTTGATCCGGAAAATGGACTGATCACGCATTATAAATACAATAAAAACGATCCCGGTTCTATCAGTGATAATTACGTTATCTCTATGCTGGAAACAGGTGAAGATATTTTATGGATAGGTACAATGAACAAGGGACTGAACCTGTTCGATAAGAAGGAGAAGACATTCAGAAGATATACAACTGAGGACGGATTACCTGATAATACAATAAGAGGAATTACAGAAGACGATACCGGAAATTTATGGATCAGCACAAACAACGGACTCTGCAGATTTGATCCTGTAAATAAAACATTCAGAAACTTCAATGTTGATGACGGTTTGCAGAGCAAAGAATTTAACGACGGAGCATATTATAAGGATATAGACGGAATAATGTATTTCGGAGGAGTGAACGGATTCAATTTTTTTGATCCCAGGGAAATTAAAGATAATCCTTTTATACCTGAAATTGTGATCACTGATTTCCGGATATTCAATAAATCAGTTAGCAATGATCAGGAAAATAATTTTATTAAGCAGAACATAACAGAAACAAAAGAGATACTACTGTCTTACAGGGAAAGCGTGTTTTCATTTGAATTCGCAGCGCTGATATATAATAATCCATCAAGGAATCAATACGCATATAAGATGGAAGGATTTGACAGGGAATGGATCTTCTGCGGAACAAGGAGGTTTGCAACTTATACAAATCTTCAGCCCGGAGAATATACTTTCAGGGTAAGAGCATCCAATAATGACGGAGTATGGAATTCAGAGGGAACATCTGTAAAAATAATCATTACCCCTCCATTCTGGAAAACATGGTGGTTTAAGTCATTGGGAATAGCTTCAGTAATTGGAGCAACCGGAATTGCATATCAGCAGAAGCTTTCCAAAGTAGAAAAAGACAAGAGATCGCAGGAAGATTTTTCAAGGAAACTTCTTGAGTCACAGGAGCAGGAAAGAAAGAAGATCGCCTCAGAGCTTCATGATACCATTGCACACGACATTCTAATCACAAAGAATAAAGCAGTAATAGGATTGAAAAAAGCCGGTGACAATGACACTGTAAAAAAAATATTAAATGAGATATCGGAACTCTCATCCGGGACACTTAATGATGTCAGAAGCATTTCCTATAATCTGCATCCTCATCAGATAGAACGACTTGGGATCTCAAAAGCATTAAGGTCTATAATAAATTCCGTTGCAAATTCATCTGAAATAAAATTTACCTGTGATATCGAGCCAATAGATAATATTTTATCAAAAGAACTTGAGCTGAACTTATTCAGGATTATACAGGAATGCACATCCAATATTTTAAAACATTCTAAAGCAACCGAAGCTTCATTAAACATATTGAATGATATCAGGACTTTAATTATCACAGTCTGGGACAACGGCAAAGGAATACCAAGAGACAGGATAGACGGATTAGGGCTTACCGGCATCGCCGAAAGGATCAAGTTGTATAACGGTGAGCTTGTGATCGAATCAGCACAGACAAAGGGAACAGTTATTGTAATAACATTGCCTATAAAAACACAAAATCATGAAGACAAAAAATAAGATCCGCATTATAATGGCAGACGACCATCCGATTTTCAGAAGCGGTCTGAGGCAGATCATTGAGGAGGACACTAATATTGAAATACTCGGTGAAGCGGATAACGGGAAGTCTGCACTGGAAATGATTGATAAATTCAATCCGGATATTGTACTACTTGATATAGACATGCCTGTAATGACCGGACTGGAAGTTATGAGAGAATTAAGAGACCGGGAAAAGATCCCGAAAATTATTTTCCTGACAGTTTATTCTGATGAAGACATGTATGATGAAGGAGTGGAGCTCGGAATAAGCGGTTATGTACTGAAGGACAGCGCTATCAGCGAGATCACTGACTGCATATATAAAGTATATGACAACAAATATTACATAAGTTCATCTGTATACGATCTGCTCTTAAACAAGAAATCAAAAGTAAATAAAACTACAGAGCATGATTCATTTCTAGATAAGCTTACCAGGTCCGAACTAATTATTCTTAAACTTATAGCAGAAGGCAATACAACAAGAGGCATTGCGGAGATACTCGGGATTAGTTATAAGACAGCAGAAAATCACAGGGCAAACATAAGCAATAAACTTCAGCTTAAGGGCACAAATAGTCTTGTGAAGTTTGCAATCGAACACAGGGCGGTGCTTTAGAACATACTTCAGAGCACTTCCGTCCAAAACGATTTAATATGTTGAACTAAAAATTGGAGAGTTCCTTGCACATTGAACAGCATCACATCACAGCCCATAAATTTTCAGGATTAGGAGATTTTGGAGGTAGGGTCAGTACAAGCGACCACCACCTAATCCCCAATGCCATTAAGATAAGAGCTTCTTCTTTTTGTAATTAACTTTCATGAGAAGAAAACCTTATTTTTTCAGAGACCTTA
>CAZLOL010000160.1:0-8394 GCA_964561045.1 uncultured Ignavibacteriaceae bacterium
AAGTTTCTCTCTTACCTTGTCAATTAGTTTTTCAATTTGTGAAGGTCCTTTATATAAAGTGTTTTTATTGATAAGAGCTATTGTCTTATTTTCTATAATATTAAAATAAGGTCCTGAATGAGCAACCTCTGAGTTTGATATGAAAACTCGAATCATTATGTCAGGTGATGTTTCATGTTCAAATGTAATTGTGTAACTGCCATCATCGCTTGATTGAGTGCTACTTAATAATATCTCTGTTCTAATATCTTTCTTAAAAATTTTAATAACAGCATCTCTCAATGGTGTTCCATTAGATTGGGTAAGTTTTCCGGATATTGTATATGCTGTTGGCATAATTAATATTTGTTAAATTATTGATAATGTAATTATGGGATTCAATTTTTTATTATTTCTTTTTCATAAGTCGACGCTTGGGGAAGAGTAATCTCTGTAATAACTACTCCTTCCTAAACACAATGGCTTGGAGAATAGTAATAGTTCTTCTAAAGCTTTTCGAGACGATGGTTGAGCTGGTTTTGCATGTTTTCAATGACGAAGTTTAGTTTTGTATTGTCCATACTTTTTATTTTTCCTCTCTTTTACTGTTAAAATCCAATTTTAATTCTGTTAATTCGTTTCAATTAATTTATTTCGTAAATATACCAAGCAAATTAGGAATGAGGCTGCTGATTAATGGTGATAAAATCACCAATGCTGTTTTGTATTGCTGAACTATTCCAAATGATAGATTCAGGTTCTTTGTGAACTCATTTTGCTTGTTTAATAAATCAACCCCGGTTTCTATATCACTCCCTTCAAATGTAAATTTTTTTTCAAGTATCTGACGCCCGTAATTTACAAGAATGAAATGAGCAGGAAGATAAAAAATAAGAATCATTATGGTATTTTGAACACCAAAACTTACAACAAATTCAATTGGACATTCAAGTTCGTTATTGACTACTTTGCGAAGTAATATAGCTGAAATCACGCCAAGTGAAAAAATAATACCGGTGAAATTAATAATAATGTCAAGGTATTTTCTAAATCTTTGATAGCAGGCAATATCAAAATAATTTGCTGTTTCTTTTCTCAAAACTGCTTTACTTATAATTATAGCTGTGAATAGATAATACAGTCCTACTATCTGACCGACATTTGTAAAATTTCTAAGTTTAAATGTATGATTTGAGAGTAAAGTCTTCGGTCTGTCAAAATACTGATTGAATGTCATTGCGGCCACAGTAGTGAAAACATAAAATGCCAGGACGATAAGCAGAAATGAAATTATTAAATGTCTCGGAGGCTTCAATTCATCTTTCAATTTAAAAATAATTCCTGTTACTGGAAAAGCCAGCATTACCCAAACAATCGGTTGTATCAGAATACTTGCCAGCCACAGCATGTACGTTGGATTATTATTAAAAAATATACCTTTTGAATTATAACTTTCCAATGAACTTTCCCCTTGAAAAATTTCTTCATAAAAAATCCAAAATGATGCAAGCACATATGCTAAGACTGCAGAGGAAATAATAAGTAATGCAATATTAGACTTATCTTTAAAAAATTGATGAATGTATTTCAATTTTGATTTATCAAATTTGTAATTCATTTTTAAATACCTTTGTTGCGGATTTCCTGTTTCGTAACGATGATGATGCAATCCAAATAATGAAATATGGAAAGAGATCTAAATGTTATCGTTTCTCCATTTATATCCTAAGCTGATATGCTGATAGTCCTCATTTTGTTTTTTATTTTAGCAGCATCTTCGGTGAAATATCTCCAGATGTCTAAATATAGTTCCTGTGTTTTATCAAAATGTTGCATAAACAAGTTTGTTGGTTCATTCATTTTTTTAATTGGACTTATCTAAATTTTACCAATTCAGTTGTTTCTGTCAGAGTCATTGCTAATATATGAGATTCTGACATGGGATGAACCATTATTAATCATACTTGTACCAATTCCACGTTTAATCTCCTTTTATTTTAAGTTTACTAAAATAATTATTTTGAAATTCCTTTTCCAGTTGAAGCATTACAAAAAATATAAAATTATTGTCCCGTAGGAACATCATATCGGTAGAATAAAATATATAACATTCTTGTCACGTAGGGAAAAAATATTCTCTTTTTATCGACATCGTTGATGTTCCAAAAGTTCATCGTCCCCGCAGAGTCTTTCCCCGTCTGCACTTCAACAATTGAATAATTAAACCGGGAGGACTCTGCAGGGATGAATTAATTATAAATTAAAATTTCCTGGCATATACAGATGAACTTGATAAATAAACTTCTATCGACTATGGAACCTTCGAACCGTTACGAATGTCAAGAATTTGAAATTATAATAAGAATAAGTATAAGAATATGTAATAAAAAATGATGTGCGTAATTCTAATTGTTCATTAATCATTGTACTTTAAACATTTCTCTTCCAACTATACTCTTCCACTAAATACTCTTTCACTCTATACACTTTCACTCTATACACTTTCACTCTTCACTCTTTCACTCTTTATTATTTCCATTTGACCTGAATGTGCAGATGATTGTTGTTATCCGGAAACACATATCCAAGTTGCGGTATCAGCTTTCTGAGTTCACTGTTTATAATATTGGAAGCCGGCAGAGATTTAAACTTTGTAAGATTTTTATTGCCAAAAAATTCTCCCTGTAGAGGCATTCCAAATCCCATATTTTTTTTATACAGTGCAGTAAGTGTTATCAGATATTTCATGATATTTATAACCATGTTCACGGAGCCTGACGAATCAAAACTTCCTCCTTTATAGTTTATGTCTATACATCGCCCTTCACAATGTCCGGTACAGCTGCCGTCAGTACTTTTTCCCCTGATAAAACTGCCTATCATAATATCTCTGTAATTGTTCTGCTTAGCCTGCTCTGATATATGCCATATTACAGGAAGAATCTGAATTATACTGCTCTGAGGATTTACATACATGACCTGTTCCCCTCTTGCAATTTTTTCCAGCTGAATTTTTGAATCAAAATACTGCCCGATTATTCCGCTGTTCATGTTGTCTAATATTTTCTGCGCATGCCATTTATTGAATTCTGAAATGTTCTGAACTGATGGTGCAGATGAACCTGCAGGTGGATATGCAGGAACTGACGGCTGCGCAGGAGTACCCGCACTAATGCCTAATGCAGCTATTACTGAGGGTCCGGCTTCACCGTCTACTACCAGTCCTGCTGATAACTGAAATGCGCGAACTGCATTATAGGTTTTCATTCCGTAAATGCCGTCTGCAACTCCGGGATCAAAACCTTTTTCCTTCAGCCTGTTTTGTATTTGTCTGATGGCTTCTCCTTTCATCATTGGATTTGTAAGCCGGTAAACTGTTGAAGACGGATTAGTAATTACTACCGGTGTTGTGTCCTGTTCGTATTTTATTCCCGGCACAAGTATCCCCATATCCCATCTTCTGTTCGATAAAGTGCTCTTAATAACTCCTGTTGAAGAAGAATGAGCTTCAATCGTTCCTCCCTTACCATCGGAAATAACAATATGTCCTGTTGCTGATGAAGGTGTAGATAGTCTTAATACTGCAGCGCCTTTTGTACGTGCGGCTTCTTCTATTGAGATTATTTTTCCGATACTCTTTGCATCTCTTCCCCAGTAACCTGTGTAAGCATTTTCTGTTGCCGGATTTCCGTTATTGTTTTCACAACCGTATAATTTACCGGATGCCTGATATACACACCATGAAGCGAATTCTGCGCAGTCCCAGGGTCCTTTCCAGCCGGAATTATTTTTTGGAACGAATGCTCCGAATACATACTGTTCGCCTTCATGCTTAATACCTGTTTCATATATATCTTTTCCCTCCGGGATTTTATTACCGGAAATATTATCATAATTAACTTCATATTCAGATTCTATTTCAGAGAAGTTAAAATATTCATTGTCGCTTTCATGTATTCTGTAATCGGGCTCATCAATTGTTTCAGTATGATTTTCAGATTCTTCATGTATATTTTCATAAGATTCCGTGCGGGAAATATCATCCTCTGAATATGAATCCTGATAAATCATTTCTTCATGCACCGGATTATTACCCGCTTCGTTATACTCATTAAATTCTCCGAATTCATTTTCTACTTCATATTCAGAAACATTTTCCCTGTATTCTTCCATCTCATATAAAAGAATATTATCCTTCGGCCATTTAAGCGAACCGGTAATGCTTCTGATCATATACCAGGCCGAACCTGCTCTGCTCTTATACAATTGAGCTCCTAACAATCCGAAAACAATATTTACATCTGTTTCTTTTGTGTCAGCTGTTATTCCCTCATAAGGAGAAATATTCAATCCCTTTTTCATCAGATTACCTACAAACGCAGCTCCTTCTATATAAGCTCTTTGCTGGCTCAATGGCCAGTTGCGCGACGGCTGAGGAATTGATTCTCCTATTGTTCTTCCGACTATTGCATAGCTTATTCCCTTCAGGCATGAAATCTGCTCACCAAACTGTAACGCGCTGAAGAATTCTTTAACTGAGAATTTCACGAATTCAAATAACAGACTCCAGGGATTCGATCCGTTTATTGCATTTCTGATTTTATTGATCAGGCTTAAAGTTTTAAATACACCGTCAGGTTTCAGATTCTTAAAATAAGGGATGTCATAGTAATTAATATCCGGCTGTATTTCATTTTCGTTTTCGATTTCATTTGTTTGTAAATTTTGTTTAAACTGATTTGCGTAATTGTATAGTTTATCAACATTATTCAATCCTTTCAACGGATCCCAGACTTTCCCGAATTTATCACGCATGGTCTGTTTAATCTTCTCCTGATTTCCTATAACAAAATTTTTGAATTCTTCCCAGCCGGAAGGTATGAATCCCTGTGAAAGCATTTCATCGGTTATAATTTTAACACCTCCCGGAAGCCAGTGCAGCAGTTTTACAATATGCCAGTAAAGATCGCTTCCTCTTGCAAAGCCTAATGAATCGGCAATTTTCCCTGCCTGTATTCCTCTGTTTCTTATTAATGAAATTCCGCTGGAGATCGAAAATTCCGGATCTGTGCTTAATCTGTTGTGGTCGGTTATTTTTAACATTTTTGATTCATCCGGATGGATCTGAAAATAGCCTCTTTCATTTAAACTTGTTGTCTCACTGATTCTTCCGTATGATTCGACAGCTATCCAGCCGAGTAAAAATTCCAAAGGTATGTCCCCTCTGTATTTATTCAGCATTGGTGTCAGTACTGATACCCATGAGGGAAGTTTCGGATTTGAAACAGGAACTGCAGGTTGCTGAGAACCTGACGGAGGTATAATACCTCCTGTTATGTAAGGTCTCATCACTTTCCATGTTCCCGGACCAATGATTCCATCTGTATCTTTTAATGAAAATCCCTGTCTGCTCTGCCATACCGAAACTGCATGTGCAAATGCTTCTTCTCCAAGACTGACATTCTGCATTCCGGAATATGGTAACAGAAAATCATTTATCTTTTCCCGGTAATTTTCCCAGCCGATTGTCCTGGCGAAATATCTGTTGAGTCTGATTGCATCTGACCAGTCTTTTTGTAAAAGTCCGCTGCCTGTAATTGATGGTGAAGTCTGAGTCACAGAAACAGCTCCGGAACCAGTTGCCGGACTTGAAGGAGATTTAAATTCCCAGTGCCATGGTTCCGCCGAATAAGGATAATAATGATACCGGACTGCATTCTGACTCAGCCATTTCCAGAATAAACTATTGTTTATCCAGTATGTTTTATGATCATCTTTAGGATTAGTATTAATTGTAAATTCTTTAGAACCTTCCTGTACATTAAAGTCCACGGCTAAACCGTGATTATGATTACTGAAGCCCGGGGCTGCAATTCTTGCTCCGATATATCTCGCTATTCCATCTATATCATTTCGGTCTATTCCGGCTGAATGAACTGCCCAGTAGAAATTGAACGGGAAACTTGCTACCCAGTTAGAAAACTGCTCTTCTGCTGTCCTGTAACCGCTTCTTATTTGTATTTTTACATTGTTATTTTTTAATGCATCTCTTGCATCTGTAAGCAGTTTCTCAAGCCAGCCCGCTGCTTCTGTAAGAAGATATTTCCCGCTGCCGTCTGCTTCCTTTATCTGACTTTTACTGAGAAAATTTGTGTATGGCTTTCCGGATGATTTTGAATTCTGCAGGTGTCTTTCATAAACCTTTTTTCTGATTTCTAAATTTTCCGGTCTGTTTGCCCATTCATTATTTCCGCTGTATCGCAAGTTGTCCAGTCTGTCTGAAGAAATGAAATCAGAATTTGTATCAACAGGATTTTCATATTTAAATGTTTCTCCAAAAGTTTCCATCGCTTCTTCATCTGCTTCATTTATCCGTATATCTTCTTCATATTCATTTCTGATTTCATTCGTGTATCGGTTATTTAATGTCCCGGATACAGTTTCATTTTCAGATTCTTTATCTCTGATGTCTTCGTATTTTGCATAATCATAAGCTTCCTGATTTTTCGCTGATCCGGTTTCAGAAGAAAATGTATTTTCAAAATACTCATAGTTATTCAAACCGTTATTCTGAAAGGAGTTGTGAAATTCAGTTTTTCCGGATTCATTGTCAGTCATCAGTTCATATTCCTCTCTTAATTCCTGCTGGGGAATTGTGTCATCGGCATCAGGATCAATAATATCTATAAATGCAGGCTTCAGTGCCGGTATCAGCTGGTTTAAAATTAAACTAACTGGAAGACCCGGAATCAGTAATCCTGTGATTGATGATGCCTTATTTAAATAATTATTTATATCATCTGTTAGCTCGACATCTTTATCTTTTATATTCGGATTAGTTACATACGGAACGGCATTTTTAAGCGGATCATTGATCAGTCGTGCTCTTAGCTTGCTGACGAAACCGGTTGTGCCCGGGTCGTTAAATATTACTGCTGCAGTTTCACTGTCATGAGTCATTGAACGTGAGGAACAGTTTGCCGAACCTATTATTGCCAGTTCATCGTCTATAATATAAATTTTGGAATGAACTTTATGATGTGACAATGGCGGAGAATCCGGATGCAGCATCTGTATAAATACTTTAGTCCTGATCTGATCAGGTGTCAAACCCCTGCAAAGATATTCAATGAATTTCCTTCTCATATCTTTCGGAAACTGTATATCAGATTTGGCAATTGAATCATCCTGAGTTAAGATTGATACTCTCTGAAATCCCGGCTCTTTAAGCTTTGCATTCAGCCAGCTTGCTATTTCCAGTGAGATCATGTACTGATCTTCGAAATGTACTGAGGTCTTTGCATTTGCAATGGCAATCTTTACCGTTTCTCTGATAGTCCTGTCTTTTATATTTTTAGCCGGATGATTATAGGTTTGAAGAATTTTTACATAAGCTGATTCCGGTCTTGATATGGGACCGGGTACCGGTTCGTTAATACAGTTTTTTAAATCAGGCATCCAGTATAATGATTCTTTCAGAACCTGCCATCTCCATTTGAACCGGTGAAGTAAAACATATGCTGCATATCCCTTCAGCATGCAATGAACATCATGCAGTACAATAGACTTACCGCTGTTGTCTATTCCTCCCACCCTGTCAGGGTTAATGTCAATGCCTCCGCAAAATGCTGTCAGTCCTTCTCTTCCTTTAACTACAACTACTTTTTCATGATGACTTCCTTCATTCTGAATTATGTTAACTTTATCCTTAAAATCTTTCCATGAAGAAAGAAGGTTCATTGCAGTTGGAGCTGAATTAATAAGATAGCGCATTCTGGAAATAGCATTTTTCAATCCTGTAGATCCGTAAGTGTAATTGTCTCTCACTAAAAGCGCATTTTTCAGTTTATTGATCCTGTCAATAGCCGCAGCAATTTCATCTTTATAAAAGAAATTATTCCATATAAGTATTCTTATCTCCACACCTCTTTCATTTGCCCTCGATAGCAGACTGTAAAGCGTTGAACTCTGATCTCCCGGTATCATTTCAAAATCATCATCCAGCATCCAGCCGAGGATGTAAATATAATGTGATCCTGTTTCAGCTGTGCGGATAGCTTCTACCATTTTTTTATACGCTTCGCTCCCATGTAATAATGGTTCAGCTGGACATAGTACCGTATTTTTTATGAGTGAATGCCATCTCGAAGGAGTATTTACGGCAGGAATATTTGGAGCAACCGGTGTTACCTGAAGAAGGGGCTTCAGAACTGCCCATGATTTCGGACCAATTACACCGTCGGCTGTTAATGCACTCTTAGTCTGTCCTGCCTGCCATTCGGAAACAGAGTTTGCAAATATATCATCTGTAAACGATACATTGGATAATCCAAGAAATTGTTTCAGATAATTTCTGATCTTTTCAATTTCCTTATCCCAGCCTAATGTTCTGCCGTAATATTTGTTTTGACTTAT
>CAZLOL010000161.1:0-1602 GCA_964561045.1 uncultured Ignavibacteriaceae bacterium
GAACCTGTGAGGTTGGCGGTTAACCTGTGAGGTTGGCAGAGAACCTGTGAGGTTGTTCATTCCTACATTTCTTATGATGATCAGATAAATTATATTAATTATCATTTCAAATACACTTAATGGCAAAAAGATCTTCAAAAGTATTTATACTTGATACAAATGTTATACTCCATGACTCCTCCTGCATACTTCAGTTCAAAGAAAATGACATAGTAATACCCCTGACAGTTATAGAAGAACTGGATCATTTTAAAAGAGGTAGTCAGGTAATTAATCTCAATGCCAGGGAATTTGCAAGAACACTGGATACTATGACCGGGTCAGCACTTTTCAACGGAGGCATTTCTCTGGGTAAAGGAATGGGGAAGGTCAGAATTGCAATATCCAGAGGAATGAGCGAAGAGATAAGGGAAATCTTTAAAGATGATACTCCTGATCACAGGATACTGAGCTGTGCTGTTGAAATTCAGAAAGAGGATAAGAAACGCTCTGTCATACTTGTGACAAAAGACGTGAACCTAAGGATGAAGGCGAAAGCAATTGGTCTTCCTGCTGAAGATTATTCAACGGACAGGATCAGTAATGTAGAAGAACTTTACAGCGGAAAAGAGATCATAGAAGATTTCAGTGATGAGATACTTGTCAAACTTTATCAGCCACCCTATGAAGTACCGCTTTCCGAAGTGAAAAAACTTTTGAAAGGTGAAGTGCTTGCTAATAAATTTTATATCCTTAGGAATGACAGCCGTTCCGTACTTGCGCATCTGGATTCTTCACGGGAGATCCTTAGAAGAGTTGATAAGAATGACATTTACGGCATTAAGTCAAGGAATGCAGAACAAACATTTGCCGTGGATGCGCTTACGAATAATAATATTCCTCTGGTTTCCATGACAGGAAAAGCAGGAACTGGAAAGACTCTGCTTGCAATAGCTTCTGCTTTACATGTAAAAAAACATTACAGACAGATATATATTGCCCGCCCTGTTGTTCCGCTGAGTAATAAGGATATTGGATATCTTCCCGGAGATATTGAAAATAAACTTGCACCTTACATGCAGCCGCTTTGGGATAATATAAAAGTGATACAGGATCAGTACAGCGAAACTGATAAGCAGCATATTCAGATCACACAATTGATAAAGGAAGATAAGCTCGTAATTGAACCACTGAGTTACATTAGAGGCAGGAGTCTGCAGAGAATATTTTTCATTGTTGATGAAGCTCAGAACCTTACTCCGCACGAGATCAAAACCATTATTACACGGGCGGGAGAAGGCGCTAAAATTGTTTTCACGGGTGATGTTTATCAGATCGATCATCCTTATCTGGATTCTCAGTCAAATGGTCTGTCTTACCTTATTGAACATTTCAAGGGACAAAAGGTCTATGCACATGTAAATCTGCTGAAAGGTGAAAGATCAGAACTTGCTGAGCTGGCGAGTAATCTGCTTTAAGTTTGTAAAGTTTATAAAGTTTATAAAGTTTGTAAAGTTTATAAAGTTTGTAAAGTATGTAAAGTATGTAAAGTTTGTAAAGTTTAGATTTTAGGAAATGCAAATAATGCTATATGGTTTAGATATTCATTTGTTATTTTTATAC
>CAZLOL010000161.1:1702-5060 GCA_964561045.1 uncultured Ignavibacteriaceae bacterium
TTAGGAAATGCAAATAATGCTATATGGTTTAGATATTCATTTGTTATTTTTATACTATTCATAAATTAAAAATACATTTTGAAAACATTATGTGATGTCAGGCAGTGATTGAGAAGTCAGAAGGCAGTAAAGAAAAATTTTTTTATAATATATATTCATACCCGACACATATCATCGGCTTTAAAGTATCATCATCTGAATCCGGATTAAATTTCTTTTTCACTTCATCCAGCTTATCAATATCACACGCACCTCTTATACTCCAGCAATAAAAATTATCTTTTTTAAAAGTATCTTTCTGCTCTTTAGTCGGAACTAAGCTCAGCTGCCAGTGTCTTCCTATTTCATTCATACCTATATGTTTATAATATTCGATTGATCCGGGATCCTGAGAATACCAGATGCTTTTGTTTATCCCGTACTTATTGTTCATGGTTTTATGAAGATGTTTGATCATCATTCTTCCAATATTTTTTCCCCTGTAATTTCTGTGAACTCCAAAGTCCCAGATGAAAACATTTCTATTTTCATCATTATCTGAATTTACTTCTCCCACCGTAAATCCGATTATTTTTTCATTATGACATGCAACTAAATCAATAACATCATTTTCATAAACCGGTTTTTTATGAATCACGATCCACCATGCATAGGAATCAACCATAACACTTGCATGCAGATCAAGCCAGTCCAGTTCGTCACCTGATTTGAATTCTCTGATTATAATTTCATCATTCATGTAATTACATCTTAAAAAAAAGAAATCTGAAAAACATTTACTTACCCGGGGGGCTCTCGGTTTCTTTAAGCAGTTTATCAATCTCTTCCTGGGATAATTTCGTCTCGCCCGTTACATTTGTAGTATCAACTTTCACTTCCTCAGGATTTTCTTCTTTCTTTTCACTAACAACTTCTTCTCCATTATCTGTGTTTTTTGTTGTATCCTGATCTACCGCGCCTGTGGAATCACTCACCGCAGTATTTCCCTTAGTAGAATCAGTCGGCTCTTTCTTTTCCACGGAAGCAATATATTCCAGCATCGGCGCTACTTTCAGAGCATATTCAGATTGAGGGAATTGACTTTTCAGTCTATTGTAGTATAACAATGAACTGTCTTTATTCACGAGCTTGTTTTCATACAGCCATCCGATTGCATACAAACTTTTAGCAACCAGAGTATCATCAGGATATTTTTCTTCTACCCGTTTTAGTTCTGAGATTGCTTCATCAAATTTACTACGGGTGAACAGATTCACTGCAGTAGTAAATATTTCATCAACGGGGTTTTGAATTATTTTATCGCCGGTTGATTTTATTCCTAAAATTTTTCTGGACTCACTTGCATAAATGGTGTTTGGATAAGTATCAATTATTTTCTGAAAAGTTTCATCAGCTTCGGCTTTTCTGTCTGTATTTTTATAGAAATATCCGAGTGTATATAATATCTTGGTTTGCTTCTCAGATTCCGGAAATTTTGCGAGCAGTAAGTTCAGATAATATTCGGCAGAATCATTCTGAACTATGCTGTACATGAACAGTTCAGCAAGCTGATAGTATGCATTGAATACTTTATCTTCCTTCTCTTTTAATTGCAAAAATTCCTCGGCGGCTTTAAGGGAATCAGTTACTCTTGTATCGACCGTATTCTGATTTTCTTCTGTCTTCATGGTATCATTACCTTTCTTCACAGAAGTAGGACTTCTTGTCTGATCAACCGGTCCTGAAGGAGATACATTAGGGTCAATAGTAGGAGCTTTTACCGGGTCGCCTGTCTGTTCTTTCAAAGAATCATCCTTCATGAAAGAAACTAACATATCACCCCCTGCTTTGCCTTTTCCCTTACCTGTCTGAGTGCTTTCATCAGGATTCCCGTTTTGATCACCATTATTCTGGAACCCTCCTTTTTCACTTTCCCGGCCTGTGTTTTCTTCCGGTTGTTCAATGCCTTTCTCCAGGTTATACTTCCTTCTGTAATTCTCAACATCTGCATTTACAGTGGGTATTTCTACCGTTCCGGAGTCTTTCACTTCACCCTGAAGAGCGAAATATTTTTCCAGAGATGTAGATTTTTCCAGGCAGTATTTATAATAATCAGATGAAATATTTTCCTCTACTGATTTTTTATAATTAATATAAGCATTTAAATAATCTTTCTTAACCTGCTCATCATATTTTGCTAAATAATAATATGCATCTGCCGATGAAGCTGTATTGGGATATTTTACAATAACTTCATAATATTTATTAAAAGCCTCAGGGATTTTATTTTGGGCAAATAAATTATTAGCAATTTCCAGATCAACCAACGGAGTAAATGCAGACTCATCTCTGTATTTATTCCTTAAATCATCCAACTCCTCTGAAGCAGCATTAAATTTCTTATTTACAATCAAGCCTTTTGCATAATTCAGGCTAGTATAGAATTTCAGATCATAGTCAGAGGAATAATCAAGAACTTTTTTGTATTCCTGAGCTGCGAGCTCAGGTTTGTATCCGGAAATAATTTTTGCAAGTATAAACTGACTTTCGGCTTTTCTTTCATCATCATTTGAATTTTCTATCGATTCTCTGAAATAGTTTACAGCTTCTATTGATTTACCTTTATTATACTCGATTATTCCAAGATTCCTTGCAGCCAGTGATTTAATTTCGCCCTGATCAGAATTTTTCAAAAGATTCTTGAAAATTGTTTCAGCTTCTTCTTTCTTGCCTAATCTGTTCTTTGTCTGTCCAAGATACAGTATTGCTTCATCTGCTAAAGTGCTGCTTGAAAACTTGGAAAGGAATTCATTGAATGTCCTTTCTGCTTTAAAATATTCGCCTTCAAAAAAATAGCATTTCCCGATAATAATAACTGCATCATCTATATATTTGCTGTTCTTATGATACTGTATAATCTTCGAGCTTCTTTCAATTGCTTTGTCGAATTTTTCCTTTACCGATGCAGAAATTGGCGGAATTACTCCGAGCGAATCAAGTCTCCTGTTGTAAAAAGAAATTATTGTTGACCTGTATTCGTCATATCCTTCATTGTAATCTTCCTGTGACCTGAAAAATGTATTGAAATATGCAGTGAAATTTTCAACTCTGTTTCCCATGTAAAAATAGGAAACAAAATCCTGATATTTGTGATCCAGCGAAACACTGTAGTTCGGATCCTGATCTGATTTAGTAGAGTCATAAGGGTTATCCGCAGAAACTGTTCTGTGTGTGATGTAATTGCATCCGTTATTATAAACACCGGAAATGATCAGAAAAAAGAATAGTAATGTCAGTTTGGAGTATTTCAAAATGCTTCTGTTATTTATATCTAAAATATTTTTATTAAGAAGATTATTCAAGACAATTAATTTACAGT
>CAZLOL010000161.1:5160-8354 GCA_964561045.1 uncultured Ignavibacteriaceae bacterium
AGGGATAAAAAAGATTCGGTTTCATTTTTACAATAATATATCTGAAGCAGGGTTTGATTCACGCTCTGCTTGTCTTTAAAATCAAATGTCTGAACTTTAGAAAGTGACTCAAGAGCTTTATCATAATCTCCTCTTAGAAGATACAACTGTGAGCAGCAAAAATTAAATGAGGATTCCCTGAAATCAATATGAACATCTGTCCTGTGCTTGTTTATAAATTTCTCAGCCCAATCAAATTCTTTAACATCCAGTGCTGAATGTGCTGCTGATCTGTATATGTAATGCGCCATGAAATCATTTCCTTCGTAATATGCCTTTGTCCTGATGAATTCCTTGTAGATCTCAAAACTCTCACTGCAATATTCATATCTGCCTGTCTTTATCTGCAGATTACAATGGTTAGTCAGGACCATGAACATATTTTTTCTGTCGGTGACGGATAATTCTTTATAGTGTTTCTTCAGTTCGCTTTTTAATACATCAAAATACTTCTTTTCCTCTGTCTTAAAAAGCATAACACAGTTGTAGAAAATAGTTATGTATGGAATATTGCAGAATGCATGATAATTTTTTTCAAGATAACCGGTCAGCACTTCAAACAGGCTGAAGTCAAAAGTGTGATCGAAAGTAAATTTTTTCTGATTCAGCATGATCGCATAAAGCTTTATGTTTTCAGTAAGATGCTGAATGTGCAGGCTCCTTGCCTGATCATCTATATTGTCATCTTTGAAAAGAATTCTGCTTGAATTTACGACTACGTTTCTGCGAAGCTCGTCTTCCAGGAGGAATTTATTCTGATAATAGATCTCATCTCTCACTTCCGAGCCATTCAGTATGTTTTCCGCTTTCTTTAAATTCATTTTAAACAAGACCTGCTGCTTCCTGTTTGTAAGTTCCTTTAACAGCAAATACCTTCTGTAAAACGGATCAGATTCCGACTGTATATGCATCAGATATTTTTCTGCAAGACTCAAAACGTCTGATATTGTATTACGCATCAATGCATCATTATAATGCTTATGAGGAAATAGTTTTGAAAAAACATTTTTCTTCCGCAGACTGATGCTTTCAAATTCAGGATAATGTTCCTTAAGTATTTTGCAGAACCGGATAATTACCGATTCTCTGTTATAAAAAGGAGATTCAACAAATAATCCGAACTCTCTGAATTCATCTTTCGAAAATGATTTTAACAGATTCAGTACTTTGCTGTTGTGCATATCATATTGATAAATCTTATTGAATCCAATTAAATATAATTAATCAATATTTGCAACATACATTGCATCCTACAAACCGGAAAAAATGTCTTTGCAAATTCAATACTGCAATTTATATATTTGTACTGAAATTTTTCCTGTGAGATCACACATAAAATCTTATCGCTGCTGCTTTCAGAATTTCTCTCACAGGAAAGGCAATAGTCTCCGGGATACTTAAGAATTCCGGGGACTTATCCGCCTGAACTAATATTAATTAATGCTGAATTTTTTTTAAATTAAAATAATAACCTTTATGAAAAAATTATTTTTGATCTTAGCTTTATTGCAGGCAGGCTCCTTATGCCTGTTCGGTCAGACCCTTCAATGGGGAAGACAGTATCAAAACCTGCCTCTTGCGTTCAACTATTCTTCTTCTGTTGCAACTGATAATTCGGGAAATGTTTATGTAACCGGTCAGAGCGATTCAATAAACGGCACTGACTTTACTACGATAAAATACAATTCTTCAGGAATTAGGCAGTGGGTGCGCAGATATAACGGACCGGTTAACGGTCAGGATGACGCAAAGACTATTAAGGTTGACGGATCAGGATATATTTATGTCTCCGGCAACAGCGAAGGTACGGACCTCACATCAGATTTTGCTACCGTAAAATACAACTCAGACGGGGTTCAGCTGTGGGTCGCAAGATATAACGGTCCGTCGGGTGATAATGAGTATCTCGGGAATATGGTGACAGATTCTCTGGGTAATGTATATATTACCGGAGCAAGCTACGGTGATAATGTTACATTGACTGATATCGCTACAATAAAGTATAATTCTGCAGGAGTTCAGCAATGGGTGATGAGATATGACAGCGGTGATGAGGATTACCTCCCGATAGTCAGGGTAAGTTCCGCAGGAAATGTTTATGTAACGGGAACAAGCTACAATGACACCACCGATCAGAACTATGCTACAATAAAATATAATTCTGTGGGAGCTCAGCAATGGGTAAGAACATACAATGGAGCCGCCAATGGCGATGATTCTCCCGTTGCGATGGATGTCGATGCATTGGATAATGTATTTGTAACCGGAAACATCAATGCTAGCGTCAGCTCTGATTTTGCAACCATTAAATATAACTCCGACGGTACGCAGCAGTGGGTTTCTTTTTACAATGACAGCAGTGATTATGCGGTTAGCATTGCTGCAGACAATCTTGGGAATGTATATGTAACCGGGTCAAGTCAGTATTTTAACAGTTATACAACTGTCTGCGTGACAATAAAATACAATTCAACCGGTTCACAGCAATGGGTAAAATTGTACACAGCTGTACCGGGTTCATCAAATTATCCAATAAAAATTTTGACTGATTCACCGGGAAACATTTATGTCGCATTTGAAAGCTATGATGACTTAACGGGAAATGATATAGCAGTTTTAAAATACAATACTGCCGGTACACAGCAATGGACAGCAAAATATAATTACACCGGAACAAGCAATGATAATACTTCTGATATGACCATAGACGCATCCGGGAATATTTATGTATCCGGAAATACTTTTAACTACAGCAATTTTAATACTTATATGACAACAGTGAAATATTCTCAGTCTGCCGTTACTTCTTTACAGCTTCAGTTTAACGGATACATTCAGGGATTCTATAATTCCGCAACTAATACCATGGTTAGCGATACTGCAACTGTTTATCTGAGAAGTATTGTGTCTCCTTATAATAAAGTTGATTCAGCAAAAGCAGTCTTAAATACATCCGGAGCCGGCATATTCAGTTTTACGAATGCAGTGAACGGAACGAATTACTATATAGCATACAAACACAGAAATTCAATTGAAACATGGAGCAATACTGGTTATGCTTTTGTATCCAACTCGCTGGCGTATGATTTTTCGACAGCAGCAAATAAAGCTTACGGGAATAATCAGATTCAGATAGATGCTTCACCTTTGAGTTT
>CAZLOL010000162.1:0-8329 GCA_964561045.1 uncultured Ignavibacteriaceae bacterium
GTAACTTGTAACTCGTAACTTGTAACTCGTAACTTGTAACTCGTAACTTGTAACTCGTAACTTGTAACTTGTAACTCGTAACTTGTAACTCGTAACTTGTAACTCGTAACTCGTAATTTGTAATTTGTAATTCGTAATTATTTTTCAAACTCCACATACATATCCTCAAAATTAATTATCATAGTTTTAAATGAACTAAAAAAATCCCCGCCAAGATTACCTTCTATATATTCATCTTTATCTTTAATTTGTTCTGAAAGCAGAGATACATTTTTTAGAATTGTCTTTCCGTCTGAAATCCTGAAATTCATTTCATTGATCTTGTATCCTTTAAGAGTTTCATCTCCTCCTGCGCCGCCTACTTTAATATCCACCGGTTCATATTTGCTGTCAATTATGGATTTGTATTTCTTATAATAAGGATAATAAATGATGGTTCTTTTTGCACCGGTATCAAATGAAAAAACCAGCGTATCCGAATCTGCAAATGTCTCTATGACCGGAAGAAAACCGTTTAATGCCAGATTTGAATAAGAAGAAGATTTGGGTTTCTCCGGAATGTATAATTCACTATCAGTAAAATGGATCTCTTTCATTTCTTTTATTACCGGGAATCCGATTATTCCGTTAATGACATACAAACCTCCTGCAAAAGAAAGCGCTTCATCAGGAAGCACAAGGAAAAGCACATTTTTGAATTTGAAACTGCCGATATTCAGTGACGGAGCATAAGCCAGTCGGGATGAAACTTTCACGCTAGTCGCCGTTCCTACTTCGATCCTGCCCTCCAGAAAAATAAGGCCGATCTTTTTAGCAAAAGACTCGCTGACAGTCGAAAAATTAGCTCCTGTATCAAAAATAAAATCCTCATCATTGCCATTTATCCCGGCTTTTATGTTAATCAAACCTGCAAGGTCTTTCTTTGTTTCCATTCTTGTATCACCTGTTGTTTCAAAAGTCTGAGGAGGCAGACTGAATCCGGCTTTGAATATGGAAGATGAGTTCTCTAGGTCCTCTATTTCTTTCTTTTCCATTAAATTCTTATGCTCTGCCAGAAGAATCTCACCTGCTTCAAAAGCATCTTTATACATGAATAAGTTTACATAGTTTACCAGCCTGCTGTTATACAGATTCACTTTCATTGAGTCGGTAAGATCATTCTTATATTCGCTAAGCAGTTTGTCTATACTCTCATTTGACTTTTCCGGTTCATTAAAGACATTATCAAGCAGTGCATTGTAATAAAGTTTTTGGCTTTCATTAAGAGAGCTGATGTTTTCATTGAGCTGTTTCTTTAATTTAAAAAACTGATTTTCGTTATAAAGTGAATTCATATAATTTATTTCAGCTTTGTTGTCCTGAGTAAATACTTCAGCAGGATATAAATAAAGAGATATAATAATTGTTAAAAGTATTTTCATACAGATTTTTTTTAAAATTAACCTGTTTCAGAATGATTTTCTTTGAATAATACTCGCAGGTCCGGAAATGTTTATTTTTGAAAAGGGCTGATCTCTGATTCAGCCCTTATAGTAAAGTCTTTTAGCTATGGTCTAATAACTGCAACAAAGATAGAACTGTTATTATAAGCATAAATTATATCGGTAAGGTCAGCTAAATTATCATAGTTAAGATCCGTGGCAATATAACCTGAAGCAAAAATTCCTGCATCATTATAAATTGTAATAATGTCAGTCAGGTCAACGCTGCCTTCCTGATTTACATCACCGGTATAAACAGAATATTTGCTTCCCACAAGTTTCTGATTGTCTCCGTATGCCTGAGATGCTGAAGTTGTCAGATCATAATTAAGAACTGAACCTGTAAACATTTCTCCGCCTGACCTGCTCCATGTCTCAATGGAGTTTCTGTGTTTAACTACAAGATAGTAATTTACTCCGTTCAGAATATTTGTATAATTCAGATTAACAATTCCCGAAGGATCAATATACCCTCCGGAAGAATCTTTAATCTCAAAAGGCGAAGACGCATTTCTTATAAGTACCGCGACTGTATCCTGTATTGGCGAAATTACTTCTAAATTTAATTTTAAATTCAAAGTCAGAAGATTAGAATTTTTGTCAAAGTATAATTTATTATTTCCTCCGTCTGCGCCAACCCATAGAGCTCCGGCATCACCATTTACATTATAATACTGAATTAATGTGGGAAAATATAATACTGATGAATTAACAGGAGGATGCTCGCTTATTTGCTGCAAAGAAATAAATGTCAGCGGATTTGCTGATGTTGAAGTTGCAAATCTTAGCTGATCGGATTGATTAGTCGGGGGACCTGACTGCAAACTGTCAGAGTAATATATCAGGTTTACTCCTCCGGCACCATTAGAAAAATGTTTTGCATCAAACCAATATTCGTCCCTGCCGGGCATTGAACCTATGACAGCGGAATCCGTGAAACTAACTCCTGATGATGTACTTACCTTGCATTTCATGTCTATGTTTCCGGAAGCACCGGAGCAATAAAAGAACCATACTATACCGCCGGAAAAAACGCTTTGAAACTGAGTCTTTGGCTCAGTAGAAACTGCAACATTTGAGAATGTACCTGCAACTGCCAAAATGCCTGGAGTTGTTTCTCTGTACCTTACGCTTCTTATAACAGAAGTCGCTGTATCTGCAAGAACAGGTCCGTAATAATTGAGAACTAAAGTATCCCCTGTTCCTGACATGTAAATCCTCGGATTAGCGGCTCCTGTAGAAATGAGTCCTCTGGAACCCCAGGATATTCCTCCGTTTACAGAACCGTACCGGACTATGCTGTTATTTGCAAGAGAATCAGTAACAATATACAATGCGCCTGTGGAAGAAGCTGCTACATCAAAATCACGGTATCCGCTGTTGAAGACCTGGTTCAGATTGAAATTCATTGCATTCAATTTGTAAATGGATGAACCTGTTAAAAAGAAACAGTAGACAGAATCAAGAGAGCTTCTGATCATTTTTGATTTTGAAACTATAATCGCCGGTGTGACTGATGCAATGTTCAGCCAGGTTACCCCGTTGTCAGATGAGGATAAAATTACCAACCCGGAGCCAGTCTGAATATTTGTATCGGGAACTGACACATATACAACGGATGTGGAGTTTCTTACAACACCCGAAGGTCTTCCAAGCGGTTCAGTGCCTGAAACCAGCCGGTCACTTCCCCATTCAACATTTCCGTTATAGGGAACAGGCGGGTTATTTATCTTTACACTCAGGCTTGTTTCCTGAGCAGATAAGGATACCGATATTGTCATTAAAGAAATAATGACAAGAAATAATCTGAAGCATTCTTTCATAAGGCTTTGTTTTAGTTTATAAAATATTATTAAGGTAAATCAGAATTTAATAATAAAATATTCAGAAAACACTATATCCTTATGCATTCACAAATACATCTATAACTTTTCCCGTAATTTCCTCGTCATTTGTTTCCTCCGTTACATCTATCCAGTGAATTCTCTTATCCTTCCTGAACCACGTCATCTGCCTCTTCGCATAACGTCTTGAATTCTGCTTGATCTGCCTTACCATTTCAGCATAATCATATTCACCGTCAAAATAATTAAAGACTTCCTTCAGTCCCACAGTATTAAGCGAATAATATTTTGTATGATCATAACCAAGTTCTCTGATTTTTTTTGCTTCTTCAATCAAACCTTCTTCAAGCATTTTATCCACTCTTTCATTTATTCTGTGATATAAATGCTTCCGGTCAAACATCAGTCCTATCTGAACTGACTTAAAATCAATATCAATTTTCTCTTTCTGAAATTCAGAGATCTTTTTTCCGGTGACATAATATACTTCCAGCGCTCTGATTACCCTTCTGAAATTCTGAGGTATCATAGTATCAGCCGCTTTCTTATCAATTTTCACAAGCTCATCATACAGATAATCTTTCCCAAGAGTATTCATCTTTTCATATAGTTCATCTCTCACTTCACTTGCTTCTATCTCTTCCTCAAACAAACCGTCTATTACAGATCTTATATACAGCCCGCTTCCGCCGACTATCAATGGCTGTTTATTTCTTTTAAAAATATCTTTTATGATCTCACGCGCTTTTGTCCCGAATTCCCCTGCATTGAATTCTTCTGTAAGTTCAAACTCATTTATAAAATAATGTCTGATCTTTTTTAAATCTTCAGCAACCGGATGGGATGTTGCAATGGGTATTAACTTATAAACCTGTCTTGAGTCTGCTGATATGATCTCACCGTCAAGCCTGCATGCAACATCAATTGACAGTTTCGTCTTTCCCGAAGCAGTCGGTCCTACGATAGCTAAAACTTTTTTCATTGATTGAAAATAAATCTATTCAAAAAGTAATACAATGTAAATTATTTATAAAATAAAAAAGCCGGTAGAATCACTTCAACCGGCTTTTCTCATCTGCTCAACTAACTCTAATAACTCTACAAACTCACTTTACCAAAACCATCCGCTTCGTCTGAACAAAATCACCCGCCTCAAGTCTGTAAAAATATATACCGCTGTTTAAATTGTTTCCGTCAAACTCAACTTTATAACTCCCGGCAGGCTTGATTTCATTAACTAAAGTTTTTACTTCTTTACCCAGTACATCATATACTTTCAATGAAACAAATCCCGGATCCGAAATTCCAAACTCCAGATTCGTCATGGGATTGAAAGGGTTCGGATAATTCTGATAAAGTCTGTAGTCTCCTGCCGCACTTGAATTGATCTGATTAATGGAAACTACCGGTATGTCTGTTGTATCAACGGCTATATCATAAACCAATCCCCCGTTACCGAACTGCCTTGCATGAACTGCCTTCCCGCTTGTAAGTACATTTCTGCCGTCTTTAGATGTACTGCACCAGAACATAGAACCGGGTGTATTGACTTTAAAGATAGGCACGTTTCCAAGGAAAGTTTTAAAGATATATAGATCTTCAGTTGTGTTATTGAATTCTCCCCACGAAGATGCTGAAAGTATGTTACCGCTTTTTGAAAAAGAGACTGCAGAGACTTCATCACCGCAGCTGTTGTAAGTCCAGTAAGGAGTTCCGCCTGAACTTTTTTTGAATACCTTTATTTTCCCGTCAACTGTTGTGGAAGAAGTAAAGTTTAATGTTCCGGCTGCAATGTAATCCCCGTCATAAGTAATGTCCACTGAAGTGTACCAGTTATAGAATTGTCCCGGCGGTTCCGCATTGGAGAATAAAAGTTCATAAGTGCTTCCGTTCCATTGGAAAACTCTGAGCAAACCAAAATAATTAATTACTGCAATAACGCTGCCGTCACCGTTTATTCCCTGCACGGTTTGTGTTCCTCCGTTTATCAGACCATGATATACAAGCTGCCCTGTGTATGTCCTGAATACAAAATATTCATAATAAGTATTTACTATAAACAATGAATCATTTCCTGAAAGCTTGATTCCCTGTATACTGCTTCCTCCCGGCGTACCGGATACGATCCTTTTGCTCCATGAAGGAATAATTGAAGAAGTATTGAATCCGAAAATTGTACTCGAATCCCCTCTTGATACAGTACAGACTAAATACTTTCCGTCACCGGAAATATCCATTGGTGAGGCAACTCCGGTATCTTTAAGTCTTGTCAGATCGAAATCCAGGAAAGGAACATTTCCGGTATTATTGAATAAATATATATTGTAATATGATCCTGTACCAATAACTCCTCCTGTATCAGAGATTGAAATAAAATTTAAATATCCGTTCGGGTCAGTAGAGAATTCCCAGAGAGGATCTGCAGTCGAACTTCCGTAAAGCGAAATTCTCTTGCTGTTGAGATTCCAGCTTACAAGATTATAATTGCCGTTGCCGCTGGACTCACAGTAATCTCCGATCGCCGCCGGATCATTAAAGGACCATTTAATGCTTGTGTTATTAAAAGGACTTAGAGGATATACAGTATTATTTTCCTGAATAATTTTCTGGCCGCCTTTATTCGGCATCGGAGTCAGGACAGTCTGTTTTTTCTGAATGCCGTTTTCATTAATTATAGTTTCGCTTTTACCAACAAAACTGCTCTGAGCAAAAGCTAATGCAGAGCACATAAGAATTAAAAATGTAAGTTTTATCATAAGTAATTTAAAAGTTAAAAGTTAAAAGCTAAATGTTAATATTTGAATGTTTACAGCTCTATGTTTTTAAAATGTATGAATAATTTTTTAAAATAGATAATTAAAATTATCTGAATAATCATGTGTTGTTCTATATCTGTGCAAAGCGTTTTCTTTATTCAAAATATTTAATAAAAAGATCCATTCAGGAATATAAATCAAACTATTGATAAATCATTTCATTCTGATTATTTTGAAATTAAACATACTAATAAAAAATGAACAAGAAATTATTACTGATATTTTTTGCAGCCTCATTAATTATAGCCTGCAGCAAAAGCGGAAAAGAATCAGCAGCAGATGATAAGACCGGTACAAAAGCAACAGAAGAGATTAAAACAATTAAACTTGAAAGTCTTTTAGGCAATTGGGTGAATAAGGAAAGCGAAATGGGATTTAAACTAATGGAAGGCGGCAGAGCAGCTTCAATAAATATGGCGACACTGGATTATAATTCATGGCAGCTTATAGAAAATAAAATTGTTCTTAATTCCACAAGTAAAGGAGTATCAAATCCTGTGACCACCGATGAGATATACATTGTCAGGGATGTTACACCGGCAATAATGATCTTATCTCCTTCCAATAACCCCAATACAAAATGGACATATGAAAAATCACAATAGTATCTGATCAGATCCTGTTATTCCTTTCAGCGCTTATAAATTAATCTGTAACATTATTCTATATGAATATTGTCAATTTATCATTCACTAACTATTTGATAATTTTTTAGAATTCAGATAATGCGAAAAAAATTGTAATTGTTTTACTTGCAGGAATCTTTTATTTCTTCGGATGCGGTAAAGTGATCAAAAGCATTTCATCCAAAGATTCCACAACTACTAATGTTAAGAAGTATACAGCTCCTGTAAAAATGGAAAATCTCCGGGACAAATGGGTGAATGACGGTGATAAAATGGTATTTGAAATAAAAATGGGAGGAAAAGCTGCTTCTATCAATATGGCAACTCCGGACTATAACTATCGGAAACTTGACTGACATAATCTTATTCTTAATTCAACAGGAAAAGGAGCTTCCGGTCCTGTTACTTCTGATGAAGTATTTATTATACGAGAATTAACTTCTTCAAATCTTATCGTCTCACCATCCGAAAAACCCGAAATCTGGTGGTCTTACACAAAGCAAAAGTAAACATTTTATTTCCCGGCTAATATTAATTTTGAATGCATAATTCTTAAGCTGATCTTTTTGGAAATTAATATGTCCTCAGTTCCGTTCTGATAATTTTATAAATTGAATCTCACTTCAGGTAAGAGTAATTTACAATAAACAAACCTTATAAATTATTTTACATCATCATGAAAATTCGAAATACGATTTTTACATTAATATTCGTTGCATTCCTTGTTTCAATATATCAGAACATCTTAGCATTCAAAGACGGTATAGTTGGGCTTACAAAAAAAGATAACAATCAAACAGGATGCGTCTGCCATACATTCAAACCCAGTGATTCGATATCAGTGAAGATCACAGGTCCGAATACCGTTCGTGCAAATGACACAGCTATTTTCGTATTGAATATCGCCAACGGTCCTGCAGTCGCCGGAGGGTGTGATATTGCAACAAGTCTGGGAAATGTTTATACTTCCGCTCTGGATACAATGTTAAGAAGAGCTGAAGCATTTTCCGGTTCAGGATTTGAACTGACTCATAAAGAGCCGAAATTATTCACGGGTGATACGCTGAAATTCTATTTTCAGTATGTCGCTCCTTCAACTCCTAATGTTACCGATACAATATTTGCAAACGGTAATTCCACTAATCATGATACGACATCAGATAATGACCACTGGAATTATGCGGATAACTTTCTGATAACTGTTCTGCCTCCGGTAGGAATAGAAGAAAACATTTTAAATGTAAATTCATTTGAACTGAAACAGAACTATCCCAACCCTTTCAATCCCGAAACGAAGATTAGTTTTAATATCAGCAAATCATCGAACATTTCACTACAGGTATTTGATGTTACGGGAAAAGCAATTGCTGATCTGATAGACAATAAATTCTACAGTACGGGAAATTATTCGGTTACGTTCAATGCCGGTCAGTACAATCTCACCAGCGGTGTTTATTTTTATAAACTAAGCGCCGGGTCAGGGGCTGAGCTGAAGAAGATGATTCTTATTAAATAAGGACATTTGTCCTATCAAAATTGTTAGGAAATTTAAAATAACAAGG